>NZ_CP129016.1:5000-305000 GCF_020524085.2 Halobacillus litoralis | reverse complement strand
GGTTGATGGGTGAAGTTTCAGCTTACATGAACAAGCACTACAAAGAGCTTCATGAGCTTGAGCTGACACCAGCATCTCTTGCGAAGATGATTCAGTTGATCGAAGACGGAACCATCAGTTCCAAGATCGCGAAGAAAGTCTTCACGGAGCTTGTAGAAAAAGGCGGCGATCCTGAGAAGATCGTTAAGGATAAAGGACTTGTCCAAATTTCCGACGAAGGTCAGCTGACTGAAATCGTTGTCGGCATCATGGACAACAACCCGCAGTCCATCGAAGACTTCAAAAACGGAAAAGACAAAGCCCTTGGATTCCTTGTCGGTCAGGTGATGAAAGAAACCAAAGGACAAGCGAACCCGCCGATGGTCAACAAGATCATCCTTGCAGAAATGGAAAAGCGCTAACCGCATGAATTTCAAGAAAGCACGCACTTGCTGGTGCGTGCTTTCGTATGGTTTAGGACTTGTCATCATATACTATAGAAATGGTTTGCAAATCCAGGAAAAAGCGCTATGATGTAGAATGGAACATGCTTGGATAGAAAAGGGGGTCATACACGATGAAACGTGCCCGAATTATATATAACCCGACCTCTGGAAGAGAAGTCATACGCAAGGTTCTCCCGGACATTTTGCAACGGTTCGAACAGTCCGGTTACGAGACCTCCACTCATGCCACAACATGTGCTGGTGACGCCGTCAAAGCAGCAGAGTACGCCGTCGATCGTGAATTCGATCTCGTTGTCGCTGCAGGGGGAGACGGAACCATCAATGAAGTCATCAACGGACTTGCCGAAAAACCACACAAACCGAAAGTCGGCATCATTCCAGTCGGGACAACGAACGATTTCGCCCGTGCCTTACACGTGCCTAGAAACATTCATAAAGCGGTGGATATCATCCTGGAAGGCTACAGCCATCCGCTCGATATCGGCCGTGTCAACGACCAATATTTCATGAATATCGCCGGTGGCGGTAAAATAACCGAAATTTCTTATGAAGTACCAAGTAAGCTGAAGACGATGATCGGTCAGCTTGCCTACTACTTAAAAGGCATCGAGATGCTGCCATCCATCCGTCCGACACACGTCGAGATGGAGTATGACGGCAAATGGTATGAAGGCGAGATTATGCTTTTCCTCGTCAGTAACACCAACTCTGTCGGCGGTCTTGAAAAACTGGCGCCTTCCGCCCGTATGGATGACGGACTTTTTGATCTGATGATCATTGAAAAAATGAACATCGCAGAATTCGTCCGTTTAGCGACACTTGCCATCCAGGGCAACCACTTGAATCATCCGAAATTCATCCACACGACCGCGAGCCGTGTGAAAGTGAAGACAGATGAAAAGATGCAGTTGAATATCGACGGGGAATTCGGTGGATTATTGCCCGGGGAATTTGTCAATTTATACAGACATCTGGACTTTTTTGTTCCGGAAGACATATTTAAAGAAGAAGAAGCTGACGAAGAAGAATAATGGGGAGCGCTGCTGTATGAGACAGTGGCGTTCTTTTGTTTTGTTTAGGGGGGAGTACATAGCCTACAGGGGCGACTCCGCACTTAGAGATATGATAAACTACGGTTAGAGTATACAGATAAAGGACGGATGATCAATGGCGAAACCGAAACCGCCGGTACAGAAAAACGAGACGATTGAACTGAGCTTTGAAGATTTGACCCACGAAGGCAATGGGGTAGGGAAAGTCGATGGCTATCCACTTTTCGTACCGTATGGCCTTCCAGGTGAAAAGGCCGAAGTGAAAGTCGTCAAAGTGAAAAAGAACTTTGGCTTTGGCAAGCTGGTGAACGTGACAGAAGCAAGTGAAGACCGCGTGGAGCCCCCATGTGATGTGTTTTACCAGTGCGGCGGCTGTCAGCTTCAGCATATGAGCTACCAAATGCAGCTCGATATGAAACAGAAGCAAGTGAAAGACAACATGAAGAAAATCGGACATCTCGAGCATGTCCCTGTCCACCCGACCGTTGGCATGGAGGATCCATGGCGTTACCGCAACAAAGTCCAGATCCCTGTCGGGCAGAAAAAAGACGGTGAACTGATGACCGGATTCTACCAGAAACGGAGTCACAACATCATCGACATGGATACATGCCTGATCCAGGACGAAATGAACGATCGCATGGTCGAAACCGTCCGCCGCATCGCATCCAAGCACGGAATTGATGCCTACGACGAACAGACTCACCGCGGCGTTCTGAGACACATCATGGTCCGTACCGGTCAGAATACGAAAGACATCATGATTGTCCTCGTCACGAAGACGAAAAAACTTCCGCACAAAGAAAAAATGATCGATGAGATTCGTGATGCCTTTCCAAACGTGAAATCGATCGTCCATAACGTCAACAATGCGAAAACAAATGTCATCCTCGGTAAAGAGACGAACATCATCTGGGGCGATGAGTACATTTATGACACGATCGGCGATATCCGATTCATGATCTCACCGAAATCGTTCTACCAGGTCAATCCGACCCAGACGAAGAAACTCTATGATCAGGCTCTCGACTATGCCGATCTGAGAGGCGGAGAAACCGTCATTGATGCCTACTGCGGTATTGGAACCATTTCCTTGTTCCTCGCTCAAAAAGCGAAGAAAGTTTATGGCGTTGAAATTGTACCTGAAGCCGTTACTGATGCGAAGAAGAATGCCCGCCTGAACAAGATGGATAACGCAGAGTTCTATGTTGGACAAGCGGAAGAGCTTATGCCATGGTGGCGAAACCAGGGACTCCGTCCAGATGTGATCGTCGTGGATCCTCCACGTAAAGGTTGTGATGAGGAGCTGTTGAAAGCGATGTTGGATATGGAACCGGACCGGATTGTTTATGTATCCTGTAACCCTTCGACGCTTGCTCGTGATTTACGTATTCTTGAAGATGGCGGGTATGAGACGAAGGAAGTTCAGCCTGTCGATATGTTCCCGCAGACGAGTCATGTGGAGTGTGTGACGTGGTTAGAGAAGAAAGAAAGTAAATCCCTATAGTATTTTGAAGAGTCATTTGTTTGGATGAATAAGAGAAAAGCAGGGGAGGTACTAGTGTTTGAAGAGGCAACCAAACACTAGTATCTCCCTATTGTTTTACATGGAAATCCACTCCTTATCTATATGCTGTAAGTTAGCTGCCCAACTTTCAGGCTGCGAAAAATCACTAACAACAGCAATGTCGGTGCCTGAACCTAGTTGCTTTAGAGTGTTAATGTGGTGGGTGTCAGGCATTTTATCTGCACTTTGATCATTCAGTTTGACTTTTTACTAAGGAAAAAACCGATTATTTTAAAAGGAAAGTTAAAGGAGAATAAGTTATATTCTTTGAAGTGGAGGGTACGTTAACTAGGAAGCGTTGTCCCTATTTTTCTAAAAAAGAATCTTGTTAGAGTAATACTCTAAGGTGAATGAGGGCACTTGATTAAGGGTATAGATAAGGAAACCCTTGGCCAGAATCTTGACACCAACGAAAGCGAAACTACAAAAACTACATTACATTCACTCACTAGGAAGGGGAATTTCTCATGGCTGATGAAAATATAAGCAAAGGTTTAGTTGATGCTGCGTTTAAAAAGAAAGAATCAGAAGAACAAGAGGAAGTAAAAGAAGAGGAAAAAGCGACCGTAGGCGATATTATAACTTTCCAAAAAGACGGCCAACAGTTTGAAGCTGTCGTAACTTCTGCTAATTTACAAAATTCTGTTGTTTGCGACATGACTATTATGGATGATTTCCACGAGCGCAATTTAGATTTCGAAAAAACCGTTGTTGCTCATACAAACTACAGTATTAAAAAACGTCGCGACGTGTAAGTTCAACAATAGTAATATAAAAAAGAGCAACACACTTATCAAGTGTGTTGCTCTTTTTTTTAGTGTGGGTAAGCGTGGGGGCCAGATACCATAGCATGTAGTATTTTTACTTAGCCAGATAGTTCTTTAGTGGATTCCAGTAGTTTTCCGTCCACCCTTTAGTCAAGTGTTCTCCTTGACCTTCTGGAAATCCGATATGTTCAAACTGTAAGAGTGTTCCTTCTTCTACAACTTCAAACACGAAGGAGACGAGCGAATATTTCCCTTCCTCCCAATTTCCAGCCCTCCAGGCTTGGACAATTCTTTGATTTTGAGCAAGCTCTATTGTTCTTCCCGTTATCATACCACCGAATAGGGAGAACGAACCTCCTTCAGCTGGTTGTATCTCTGTGGGTGCGCCTCCTGACATCTCAGAAAATTGATCAGCATCTGTTAGTACACCATATAACTTATCTGGAGTTGTTTTAAATAGCACTTCTTCATTAATTTGATTATTCATGATTATTTTTGCCTTCCTTCTAGTTAGGATTTTTTAATAGACCACGGATCCACACCGATGTCTACCCCCTCTGCAATTCCTTTACAGCGTTCCATATAATGGGTCCAGCCATCGTTGTTGGAGTGGATTTTTTCGATTGGGATGTCATAATGAGTTAATTTTAATAAAGTTCCGTTATCCTGCTCTTCTAACAGGAATTCTACGGTGCTCGTTCCGGGAGGCATGATATCAGAACCTTCCCATCCCCAGGTCATCACAATTTTTTCATTTTGGACAATTTCTTTGTACTCTCCTAAAGCGATGTTGTCTCCATCAATATCAATGCGGAATCTGCCTTGAATCCTGGGCTCCATTAGAATTTGTCTGCCCATCCACTTCTGCATCTTCCCAGGGTCAATAAAAAACGAAAACAGTGTCTGAGGACGACATTCAATGAATATTTCTTTGTTAATCGTTTCCTTTTTCATGATGTTGTCGTTCCTCCTCTTCTGCTGCTTCTTTTAAACGGATAAGACTGTCCTCCCAAAATTGATCAATGAAATTTTTTAGATCTACAAAGCCTTCTCTTCTTACTTGATAATATCGTCTTACTCCTTCTTTTCTCATTTTCACTAAACCGGATTTTTCTAATACTTTTAAATGTTGAGAGACCGCAGGGGCTGAAATACTGAAATGCGAAGCAATTTCAGTAGATGTTAGTTCCTCATCTCTCAAAAGCTCCAAGATTTCTAGACGTGTCGGTACCGATAACGATTGTATAGTTTGAATGATCATCATGCATTTAATTTAGCACCCATTTAATTAAGTGTCAAGTTAATTAAGTTATAACTTAATTATAAAACGTTGCTCAATGATTTGGTATTAAAAGAAGACTGTTCTCCAAATGGTGTTGTATTGATATAGAGCAAAGGGTTATGAAATTTTACGTTATTGCCCAGATGGAGGTGACGGTCCATTAAGGAGTTGGTTCATTCAAAAAGCGCACCTATGTACGAAGCGGGTAGGAACCTACATTGATTTGTTTTTTATTATTGATCATAATATGAGGATTATGATCACTGATAAATTCAAAAACTTTGGTAATAAGGGTGTGAGAAAGATTATGGAGAGGAGGAGGTTGTCTTAAGATCATAAAATGGATGTATCAAGATAATTCATCATGGTATTTGTAAACGTTTACAAAGTTGACACAACCAACTTCGATACAATCGGTAAATGGTGTTATAATAAGAGTGTAAAGAAGATAACAAAAACAAATAAACAACTTAGGTGGCTCAACCATCGCGAGTTCGTTTCCGAACGAACGAAAATCACAGCCGATGAAAGAATGTTCATCTGATGTATGAGGATGAAAAAAACAGTCTTGATTGGGGCAGGTGATACAGCTATCTACAGATGGTAGGGAGTGGGGTAAGGCTTTGTAAGGCGATTCCCATTTGAAGTTAGATTGAGGGTTGAGTAAGGAAACAAAGAGCATTCCCTTAGTTGGTGCTTTCTCTCTTCTTTTGAAGTTAAAAAAGAAGATGGGAAGAAAAATTGGACTTAACTGGATAAGGAAACGAATTCCCCGTAGAATTGTCCTTCGAGAAAGTCTGGAATCCAAAAAAAATGTGTAGGATCAAGGATGATTCTTACATGGTTGGGTCACCTAAGTTGTTTAATCAAGCCCTGGCACTTCCTTGAGTGCCAGGGCTTTTTAAGCAGTCATGGTTAGATAGAAGGGTTTAGTTGCCTTAATTTGTTTTCAATCTCCTGTATAACGATGTGATTGGTTTTCACTCTGGCATAATGTTTGTTTTCTCCTTCTACAATGTGCCACTTACTTTCTGGATGCGATGTGTGCTGGAACATATCCTCTACAGCTTCTTCATACATCTCCCACTTGGAACGATTTCTCCAGTCCTCATCCGTGATTTTCCATATTTTTAAAGGGTCTTTTTCTCTTTCTTGAAATCGTTTCAGTTGTTCTTCTTTAGAAATGTGCAGCCATACTTTGATGACGACATATCGATCTTGAGCAAGGAGATGTTCAAATTGAACAATTTCGTTGTAGGCTCGATTCCATTCGGAAACAGAAGCGAAATTCTCGACTCTTTCCACAAGGACGCGGCCATACCATGAACGATCAAAGATTGCTATTTTCCCGTACGGGGGAATCTTGTTCCAGAAGCGTTTGAGATAATGGTGTCTTTTTTCGTTCGTGGAAGGAGCGGCAATGGCATGTACCTCAAAACCGCGCGGATCGAGTCCACTGGTTAACCTCTTGATCGCGCCTCCTTTTCCTGAAGCATCCCAGCCTTCAAAAACAACAATGACGCCTAATTGATGATCGTAGATGGATCGCTGCAACTGGAGTAACTTCAACTGTGACTGTTTCATTTCCTTCTTATATTCCTTTTTGTCTATGCTCAAGGAAAGATCTACAGATTCTAGCATGTCGTCATCTCCTTTAAGTCTTATATCATGATCAAACCTTCTCTTTCTATATTCTTCAGGACTAACCGGAAGCCTTTTAAATATCATCATTATAAAAACGAAAATGAAAAACATGGAAGCGGAGTAGGAGGGGAAATGAAGAAAAGCAGGGGCTGAATCAGCCTCCTGCTTCTGCTTAATTATTTCAAATTTTGACGGTTTATTAACTCAGCTACAACAAAAGCGAGGTCGTCATTTCCATAGAGAGACAACACTTCAAGCAGAGTCTCAGGGTCGATGTGATCGGACTCCTGCTTCGGTACGGTCAGCTCCATGGCATCGATCAATTCTTTATTTTTATCTTGATAAGGATAGGCCTCTTGATAAATGGCTACAGGATCTAAGTCATGGTTGATGCACCACTGGGCAAAAAGCAGAATCATCATTTTTTCGCCTTTTTGATAATTACGAATCACTTCTTCTTCATTGTTCCGATCCACACGGCATGCCTCCTTCGTAAGCGGGGACGGTTTTCTATACTTGAAACAGTTTCTTCCTCCCATGATATCAGATATTTATGAAAGCATGGTCTTTGGCCTCCATCCATGTTTCTTTTTCTAAGATGCGTATAACGAAAAAAGCAGGAGGCGAGAGGCCTCCTGCTTCTTACTTACGCGTTATGGTAAGCTAAATCTTTCTTTTTCTTCAAATCAAAACGATCCGCGTTCATCACTTTTACCCAGGCAGCCACAAAGTCGTGTACAAACTTCTCTTTGTTATCTTCCTGTGCATACACTTCACCGAGCGAACGCAGGACAGAGTTGGATCCGAAGACGAGGTCGACGCGTGTCGCTTTTCTGACCAGTTCGCCTGTTTGACGATCGCGGCCTTCGTATTCATTGTAATCACTCGGCTTCCACTCGATGCCCATATCAAGAAGGTTCACGAAAAAGTCGTTCGTCAGTGTGCCGACTTTGTCTGTGAATACGCCGTAGTCAGTGTCTTTGTAGTTGGCACCAAGTACGCGCATACCACCGACGAGTACTGTCATTTCCGGTGCAGAAAGACCAAGGAGCTGTGCTTTATCGACAAGCAGTTCCTCAGGGCTCAACGTATATCTCTTCTTCTCATAGTTACGGAATCCATCTGCCATCGGCTCAAGGACTTCGAAGCTTTCTTCGTCCGTTTGTTCTTGTGTGGCATCGCCGCGTCCGGAGACGAATGGAACCGTGACTTCGACACCTGCATCTTTGGCCGCTTTTTCTACAGCTGCGCTTCCGCCCAGGACAATTAAATCAGCAAGGCTGACTTCTTTGTCGAACTGTTTTTGAATGCCTTCATAGACAGCAAGCACTTTGGAAAGCTGTTGGGGTTCGTTCACTTCCCAGTCTTTTTGTGGAGTGAGTCGGATGCGTGCGCCGTTCGCACCGCCACGCATGTCAGATCCACGGTATGTGCTTGCTGCAGCCCAGGCTGTCTTAACAAGTTCACTGACAGAAAGGCTGGAGTCGAGAATTTTTTCTTTCAACTCTGCTACTTCAGCGTCCGTCAATTCATAATTCACCGTAGGGATTGGATCCTGCCAGATCAAGTCTTCATCCGGAACTTCTGGTCCTAGATATCTTGCTTTTGGTCCCATGTCACGGTGAAGCAGCTTGAACCATGCACGTGCAAAGGCATCGGCGAATTCATCCGGGTTCTGGTGGAAACGACGGGAAATCTTCTCATAATCAGGATCCATACGAAGAGCCATATCGGCGGTCGTCATAAATGTAGGAACTTTTACTGATGGATCTTCCGCATCTGGAGCCAGGTCCTCTTTTTTAGGATTGACAGGCGCCCATTGGTTGGCCCCTGCTGCACTCTTCGTCAATTCCCATTCGTAGCCGAATAAAAGGTCATAGTAGCCGTTGTCCCAAACGGTCGGGTTCGCTGTCCATGCACCATCGACACCACTTGTGATCGTGTCGCGGCCTTTTCCGCTTCCGTGAGAGCTCGCCCAGCCTAAGCCTTGATCTTCAATGTCAGCCGCTTCTGGGGAAGCACCGACTTTGTCAGGATCGCCAGCCCCGTGCGCTTTACCGAAGGTGTGACCACCGGCGACTAAGGCGACGGTTTCTTCATCGTTCATTCCCATGCGGCCGAAGGTATCACGGATGTCGCGTGCACTTGCAAGCGGGTCGGGGTTGCCATTTGGACCTTCTGGGTTTACATAGATGAGTCCCATCTGAACGGCAGCGAGTGGGCTTTCAAGTTCGCGATCGCCGGAGTAACGATTGTCGCCGAGCCATTCTTTTTCATTGCCCCAATAGACATCTTCTTCTGGATGCCAGATGTCCTCGCGTCCTGCACCAAAGCCAAAGGTTTTCAAGCCCATGGATTCAAGCGCGACGTTTCCAGTAAGTACGAGCAGGTCTGCCCATGAAATTTTATTGCCATATTTCTGTTTGATCGGCCAAAGCAGGCGGCGGGCTTTATCGAGGTTCGCGTTATCCGGCCAGCTGTTCAGAGGAGCGAAACGCTGGTTTCCTGTAGCACCACCACCGCGTCCATCTCCTGTACGATACGTACCGGCTGCGTGCTAGGACATACGAATGAAAAGGGGACCATAATGTCCATAGTCTGCCGGCCACCAGTCTTGATTATCTGTCATAAGCTCATGCAAGTCCTGCTTCAGGGCGTAATAATCGAGTTTGTTGAATTCTTCTTCATAATCGAAGTCTTCTCCCATCGGGTTCGACTTTTTATCATGCTGACGTAAAATATGCAGGTTCAGCTGGTTGGGCCACCAGTCTTTGTTCGTTGTGCCGACTTTCGTTGTCGTTACGGCGCTTTCTTCTTTCGTTTTTTCGTGGGTTACGGGACATTTTCCAGCTTGGCTGTCATGCATTTCATTTTTGTCCATGAATGATACCCTCCTATATTTGTGAAAAAATTATAATCGATCTCAGATTATAATTATAATAAAAAAGGACGAATTTTGAAAGGAAGAACCCTCTGATTTGCTTGGAAAATTTTATTTCATTGAAAGTGGTATGTAAGTGAATCATATTTTAATAGATCTATAATGTTGATGAATCAGTGAGGGGGAGAGGCGGGGGCTATTATTAAGAGGCCTGCATATGGGTACGCATAGATTCGAGGAAAAGTCTTCTTTTTCCTAATACAAATTCATTGAAAAATATTCCCATTGTGTATAGCATGAAAGCATTGATTCTAGTAAACGATGCACCCAAACAAACATAGAAATCCAGTCGATGAGATAGGGGAATGAATGTGCGTCATCTATCAAACTACTTATACATATTCTATTCTTTCGTGTTCGCCTTGAATGTCGTTCACGTGTTTTGGAACCATCCTACTTTGTACACCATCATAGGAATCCTTGGGATCGTCATGCTGGCGATCAGTTTTCCTCGTTCGGACCGCGTGTTCAAGATCCTGGGAATGGTGCTTTTAGTCGCCGGTGCGTTTTTCTTTTTCTCGAGTGAGACGACCTTTCAGGAGATTCCCTCGTTCTTTGCAGGGAACATTGGACTTCTCTTCCTATTATCCATGCTTCCATGGATGAATAGTGTCGTGAAAGCGGGAAGGTATAACAAACTCCTGCAATCCTTATTAGGGAGTAACGCCAAAGGACTAGGTTCCTTATATGTCCGAAGTGAAGTCACCATGGTCTCTCTGGCTGCTTTCCTGAACTTGTCTTCCGCAACCATTTCCCAGGACTTGTTGAAGGAACAGTTGAAAGATGTGAAAACGAAGGTGAAGAACAGCTTCATTTTAATGGCGACACTGCGTGGGTATTCGCTTGCTTTGTTATGGAGCCCACTTGAAATCCTGCTGGCGACTTCGATTTTCATTACAGGAGCGAATTATTTAGAGGTGCTTCCTTGGATGCTGCTGATTGCCGTTCTTGGTATCTTTATGGATTCATTCATTGGGAAGATGATGTTTCGTAAATACGAGATTGAAGCAACATCTTCCATAGAAAAAGGGACAGGGAAAAGCGGGAAGAAACTGGTCCAGTTCATTGTTGCGCTCGTCCTGTTTTTAGCGGTTGTCGTATTTTTAGGCAACGTCATCCAGCTGGACTTTCTTTTTGCTGTGACCGTATCGATCTTCCCATTCGCTTTCACATGGGCGGTGCTCGTGAAGCGGAAGAGAAGTTTCCTTCAGATCGGCTGGCCGACATGGAAATGGAAGACGAACCACTTGAGCAACTTCATCGTTCTCCTGCTGTCGCTTTCCTTTTTAACAGAGACGTTGAATGCTTCGCCATACTTGAAGTATTTACAGGATCCTCTGATTGCGCTTGAGGGAAGTCCGCTTCTCATCATGCTCTTCATACAAGCCGCTTTCCTTGTGATGACGCTGTTAGGTGTTCATCCGCTTGCAACGATGGGGATCTTTGGTGGTGTCAGTGAATTGTTGATCGGAACGTTCCCGGAGGTGACGCTGACCATTCTACTGTCTGCCTGTGCGATCGCGACCGTACCATCCGCCCCTTATGGCCTGATTGTTACGATTACTTCTGTAGCTTTACGGATGAATCCCTATCAGATTGTGCTTAGAAATCTGCCATATAGCATTTTGCTAGGCTTCTTAGGGATAGGAATCTCGCTCCTTACACTACTCGTTTATTAACTATCTTCTTTTCTATTTAGAAGAGAAGACCCAAGAACAATCGTAACCATGTTTGAATAAGAACGGGGCGGTAGAAGGTCATCTTCTACCGCCCCGTTTTTGTATTTATATTATTCAGGGGCACGTAATTCGTTTTCTGTCACCCACTTGTGATTAGTCACATCCTGCTCACCGTCAACGGTTGTAAAGTCTACCATGTAGACAGTGGTTTGTTCAGCTGTGTCGATGGTCGCCTTTGCACCATCCATTCCTTCCATATGATCAGCCGCTAGCGTCACTGCTGTTCCTTCTGAGAAAGGAGCATTTTCTGCATTTTTAAGCTCTTCATGTATGATCCATTTGTGATTCGTTACCGGATCTCCACCGGTGGTCGGGGTGAAAGATACGGCATAAGCAGTGGTATCGAAAGCACCTGTCACGGTAGCCACTGCACCCTTCATCATTGGGTCATGACCCTCCGCATGCTCTGCTTCAATAATTACCTGATCGCCTTCTTTATAGACAGGGCTTTCGGCAGGCTGCAATCCATCTGGAACTTTTCCATCACTGGACATGTTGTGACCATGTCCTTCTTTTATAGAATGATCATCTTTCATTTCACCATTGCTCATTTCATCCTGACTCGTTTCTTCTACTGTCGGAGGTTCTTCACTATTTTTCTCAAGATCCTGATTTTCACTATTCCCACACGCGCTTATAACCAGAAGCAGGCTGAACAAGATGGTGATGACATAACCATTTTTCATTACGCATTTCTCCCTTTTCTTTATGATGGAAAACAATATACCAAATTTTTCTTATGTAGAGAAATGACAAATGTCTTAAAAATAATAAATTGAATCTAAGGATATAAAGCGGTGAAGACAGGATGAAGAAAAAGTCTATAAAAAATCCATAAAATCTGCACAATTGCTGGGGATAGACGTATAGACACTGTAAGTTAATTTATATACAGTACAGGGTATAGGTATTGTAAAGGAGGAGGAATGACAATGGGTGGAATGATGGACGGTAGTGGAATGGGAAACAGCTTCTTCGGGGGCTTTTTCGGCTTTGGATTGATTCTCTTGATTCTGATCATCGCTATTTTTTTCATTGTCAGGTGGATGATGAAACCTCATGCAAAAGAGCAGAATTCAAGTAATCGAGTGCGTGGGGAGTCAGGGTCAAAAGAGGTATTGAAGAAACGTCTGGCAAGCGGGGAAATCACAGAAGAAGAATACGACCGCTTGAAAAAGAAATTAGATGACTGAAGTTGGAGGTGCAAAAGATGAACAGGATGTGGTTCGGTTCATTTATGATTCTCGCGCTCATTGCCATAGGAGTATGGGTGTTTTTCCAATCTCCATTTATGGATCAGAAGAGCTCAAGGGAGTTAAACACTAGTGAAGAAGGAACAAGTATTCTCGAAATTCAACCGATAGAAGCCGGCAGCCGGCCGACCAAACAGTTTGAACTAACGGCGGAAGAAACCGAGTGGGAAATACAAAAGGGGGAGTCTGTCCAGGCCTGGACCTATAATGGAAAGGTCCCTGGAGAGTCCTTACGCGTTGAAGAGGGTGATTTAGTCCAGGTCGAACTGCACAATGAATTAGATGTTCCTGTCACCATTCATTGGCACGGCGTTATTCTTCCGAATCGGATGGATGGAGTTCCAGGGGGTGACCCAGGATGCCGTAGAACCGGGAGAGTCCTTTACTTATGAGTTTATAGCAGATGATCCTGGAACGTATTGGTATCATTCACACCAACATAGTTCTCTCCAGGTAGACAAAGGGTTATATGGGCCACTTGTTGTTGAAGAAAAAGGGGAGAAACCGGAACATGATGAGGTGTTCATTTTAGATGAATGGGCGGTTCACCAGGACCGTGAGAACTGGACGAACATGGGTGGCATGATGATGGGCTCTATGCAGGGGAGATGGTGAAGCAGATACGAAAGAAATGTACGATACTTTCACAGTGAACGGTAAAGCTGGGGAAGCAATCGAACCTTTGAGAATGGAAGAAGGAGAATCGGCGAGACTTCGTTTTGTTAATGCCGGATACCAGCTGCACCGACTCGTTTTTCCTGAAGGATCGATGAAAACGATCGCTGTCGATGCGGAACCTGTGCAAAGCTCTGGTGAAAACAATGTGTTGGAAATTGCTCCGGGTGAACGGATCGATGTCTTATATACGAAGGGGGAAGGAGATGAAATCATCGGGGAAACGCCCTCGATTGAAAACTCTCAGGATATGCGGATCACTGTCCTCTCTTCAGATTCCGGTGGAGAGAATCTACAAGTGAATGCCAAAGATGCGGCAACCAGCAAAGGGACCTCCCATGCGAGTGAGGATCTGCTCTTTGAGACTATACCGGATGTGGACGTATCGTACGATATGAATCTCAGTATGGGGATGAATATGGGAGAAGGAATGACGTGGCAGATCAACGATCGTGTTTTCCCTGATACACCGCCGATTCAAGTGGAAAAAGGAGACATCGTAAGAGTGGATATCGCCAATGAAGGCCGCTTGAATCATCCCATGCATTTGCATGGCCATCGTTTTCAAGTAGAAGCAGAAGATGGGGGAGCGGTAGTGAAAGATCTGATTAACGTAAAACCTGGAGAATCGTATACGATTTATTTCGAAGCGGACAATAAAGGGGAATGGTTATTCCATTGTCATGATAATAACCATGCGGATCGTGGCATGGTCACCATAGTAGATTACAAAAGTGTTTTTTCACCCTTCGAACTGAATCAGACGAATCAGCCTTAATTTACAGAAATGGAGGTTTAAAAGATGAGTGAAGAACATTCTCATGAAAAACATGAAGAGCATCATCATGAAGAGTCTCATGAAGGCCACGATCATTCTCACGAAGGTCATGATCACGGGGCGATGATTGATGATTTTAAGCGAAGGTTTTATATATCTTTAATCATAACCATCCCTATTCTCATCCTATCTCCTATGATTCAGGAGCTTTTGGGATTCAGCTTCACGTTTCCGTTTGATCAATACGTGTTATTCGCTTTAGCTACATTCGTATTTTTCTACGGAGGATGGCCGTTCTTGACGGGGGCTATCGATGAACTGAAAAATAAAAACCCCGGGATGATGACTTTGATCGGGCTTGCCATATTCGTGGCCTACGCCTACAGTTCCCTCGTGGTATTCGGATGGTCGGGGAGAAACTTCTTCTGGGAGCTTGCGACTTTGATCGATATTATGCTCCTGGGTCATTGGATTGAAATGAAATCCGTGATGGGAGCTTCCAATGCCTTACAGGAATTGGTGAAGCTGATGCCAAGTGAGGCTCATCGCCTGACAGAAGACGATCAGGTCGAAGATGTGCCCGTCCATGAACTGAAAGAAAATGATCGAGTCCTCGTAAAGCCGGGAGAGAAAATTCCGGTGGATGGGAAAATTATAGATGGAAAGTCAGCGATTGATGAATCCATGCTTACTGGTGAGTCAGTACCGGTAGAGAAAGAAACGGGCGAAGAAGTGATCGGAGGTTCTATTAATAAAGAAGGAAGTCTCACACTGGAGGTAGAAAAGTTAGGAGACGACACTTATTTATCGCAAGTGATTACACTTGTGGAAGAAGCGCAGAATTCCAAATCCAAAGCACAGGATTTCGCGAATCGCGCAGCTAAATGGTTGTTCTACCTGGCTCTTGGCGCAGGGATCACAACGTTTGTGGTGTGGCTTGTCTTAGGCTTTTCCTTGGATGTAGCGTTAGAACGTATGGTCACTGTCATGGTCATCACATGTCCTCATGCTTTAGGGTTAGCAGCCCCTCTAGTTGTCGCGGTCTCTACTTCCCTTTCTGCAAAACAGGGGCTTCTCATCAGGAACCGGACACAGTTTGAAAATGCACGGAACGTTGACGCCGTTATTTTTGATAAAACAGGGACGCTCACAAAAGGGGAGTTCGGTGTGACCGACCTTATTCCAGAAGAAGACGATGAAAAGGACCTTCTCTATTGGGCGGCGAGTGCGGAGCAGAACTCTGAACACCCATTGGCTCAAGGTATTCTGAAGGAAGCAGAAGATCGGGAGGTCTCCCTTGGTAAGGTGGAAGACTTCGATTCTGTCACTGGAAAAGGATTGAAAGGAACGGTGGACGGAAAAGAAGTAAAAGTCATGAGCCCGGGATATATGAAAGAGAACGAACACGACTATGATCAGGACACGTTCAGCCGCTTATCGGAAGAAGGCAAAACGGTCGTCTTTGTCCTCCGGGATGACACCTATATTGGTATGATTGCCTTAGCTGATATGGTCCGGGATTCTGCGAAGCAAGCGGTTTCTGAATTGAAAGAAAGAGGCATCCGTTCCATCATGCTCACTGGGGATCATCAACGAGTGGCGGACTGGGTGGCTGAACAAATCGGGATTGATGAAGTGTATGCAGAAGTCATGCCGGATCACAAAGCGGATCAAGTGAAAAAAGTACAGGCAGAAGGCAGGAAAGTGGCGATGACCGGGGACGGAATCAATGATGCGCCTGCTCTCGCGACTGCCGATGTAGGAATCGCTATTGGAAGTGGAACCGATGTTGCAGTGGAAACGGCAGATATTGTACTTGTGAAAAGCAATCCAAGAGATATCGTATCCATCGTAACCTTATCCAAAAACACGTATAAGAAAATGGTTCAGAACTTATGGTGGGCAGCAGGGTATAACATCTTTTCCATTCCGCTGGCCGCAGGCGTTCTTGCTCCTGTCGGCATCGTGTTAAGCCCGGCTGTTGGAGCTGTCCTCATGAGTTTGAGCACAGTGATTGTAGCGATTAACGCAAAACTTCTCAAAGCATCCTGATTTCCATTTCCTGCACAGTTTCTGCACAAATAGAGGGTAGGATAAAAACAAATAGTTTTCCCCCTTGAAAATGAGAGGTTATATGAAACATAAAATATCAATTAAATTAGGGTTACTTTTCTTAATTTCGATGGTTTTGATTGAACTTTTGCTTTTTGCGGTATTATATACAACCGTTTCTTCCCATCGAATCAATGAAGTGATGGAGGGGTTATTGACGCGGGGGGCAGGTCATCGAGATGTGTTAGAGAATAACTTTAATGAATCCACTCTCGCTCACGTAGCCTTGATGGAATCGGAGGCGGTCACAGAAGTGATCATTACCGATGGGGATGGAAACATCTTATCGGAATCGTTTAATGAAGAAGCCTATCCTGAGGTATTCTATGAAGCGATTGACGGAAAGGCAGAAGAGAAGGAGAGGATCATTGAGGATGAATGGAGAACGGAGCCCTATGTGGCTACGGTCTCCACGATTATCGTGGAGAATGAACAGATCGGAAATGTGATCATGTTTTCTCCCTCTGAAGTGATTCGCAGCATCATTGGTCATTTAACACGCCAGTTTGTTCTTGTTATGATCGTCCTGATTTTGGTTACGATCCTGATTGTTGCCGCTCTGTCCAAATTTATTACGCGTCCTCTTATTCGGATGAAAGAAGTGACAGAGAACTTAAGTACCGGCAAAGTGGAAGAGTATCTTGATGAACATCCGAATGATGAGCTGGGGGTTCTCGCTTCGTCGATCAACCGATTATCTGAAGATCTCGAACGAATAAAAAGAGAGCGTCACGATTTTTTATCTGCAATCGCTCATGAACTGCGGACGCCTCTGACTTATGTCAAAGGCTATGCCGATGTGGCGGCAAAAAAGGAGACATCCTTCGAAGATAAAGATAAATACTTGAACATCATCAAAGAAGAAGCCACTCACTTGACGGACATGGTTCAGCAACTTTTTCAACTTGCAAAAATGGATGAAAATGCGTTTGCTATTGATCCTCGATCTGTTGACATGTCCATGGTTCTCAAAGAGGTAAAGGATCACCTGCATCCCCTCTTAGAGGAAAGGAAAGCCCAGTTGTTCGTAGATGTTCCATCAAATACGAGGATATATGCGGACCCTATGAGATTGAAACAGGTCTTTTTTAACATCGTGGATAATGCTCTCCGTTATGGTGGAGAAGAAACAAAGATAAAAATTGCAGCAGGAATAGAAAAACAGCACGTGGTCATCAGAATATCTGATGATGGGCCCGGAGTCCCCGAAAGCGCTTTGCCTTACTTGTTCGAACGGTTATATCGGGTGGATAAGGCGAGATCCAGAGAAATCGGAGGAACAGGACTAGGCCTTTCTATTGTACGGGAAATCATTGAAATGCATGGGGCAACCGTCAAAGCTTTTAATGATGAAGGGTTGACCATCTTGATCACTTGGCCAAAGGAAGATAATAATGAAAAGAATTCTTTTAGTCGATGATGAAAAGCGAATGTTAGACTTATTAGAACTATATTTGAACCCTCACGGATATGAAGCTCACAAAGTAACAACCGGGGCGGAAGGGTTGGAAGAACTGCGCACCTATGCTTATGACCTTGTTCTTCTGGATATTATGATGAAGGATATGGATGGAATGGAAACATGCCGGCGGATACGTACTTTCAGTAAGGTTCCCATCATTATGTTGACTGCAAAAGATCAGAAAGAAGACGTCATTCGTGGTTTGAAAACAGGAGCGGATGACTACATAACTAAGCCATTCGATGAAGAAATCCTTATTGCTCGAATAGAAGCCTTATTGAGGAGAGAAAATCCAAAGACCTCGATCGATGTGAATGGCTTGGAGTGGAATAGTGATACTTACGAATTGCGCTTCGGGAACGAGGAAATCGCTTTGACACCGAAAGAGTTTCAACTCTTAGGCCTACTGCTCAAACACCCGAATCATGTCTATGATAGAAATGATCTGCTCGATCTCGTATGGGGCATTCAATCAGACACAGGAGGAAGAACGATTGATTCCCATGTCCGTCACATCCGTGAGAAAATCCGGCGCTCAGGATTTCCGATTAATGACCACTTGAAGACGGTCTGGGGTGTCGGATACAAATGGATAAATAAGTAAAAAACACGTTTACTTATACGGGTACTGGGTATTATAAATATGTAAGCTTAAAATTATAAGGAGGAATAAAATTATGGCTCACCAGCAGTATCAGGAAACGCTGAAGGTTTTACATGAATGTATGGAGGCATGCAATCATTGTTATGATGCTTGTCTTAAAGAAGAAGACGTGAAAATGATGGCTGAGTGTATTCGTCTCGATCGTGAGTGTGCAGATATTTGTGGATACTTAGAAGCGGCGATTACAAGAGGTACTCCTTATGTAGCGGAACTCGCATCTGTTTGTGCGAAGATTTGTGATGATTGCGGGAAAGAATGTGCCAAGCATGATCATATGACCATTGCCAAGCGTGTGCGAAAGCCTGCCAGGAATGTGCAGATGCTTGCAGAAAGATTGCGTAACCTAATTAACAGATCAGCTTCTCAGCTGATCTGTTTTTATTTTGCATACAATACTTCTCCTATATCCTCTCGAAATAGTTTGCTACAGCAACTTTTTGGACAACGGATAAACTCCCAGGCTTTGAATGACGAGGGAGATCAACACTGTAGCAAAAGCTAACGATAGAAACATTTCATGATCACCCGTGTGCTGAACCTGAAAACTTAAAATGAGAAATACGGACATCGTCCCTTTAAGGCCGGACCATGAGATTACAGCTGATTCACGCCAGGAAAGTTCCTTGCGCCAATGGGGGAAAAGGGTTGTAGTGCCTGCGATAATGAGGAACCGCACGACCATCGACAGGATAAAGACCAGGAAAGCGAACCCCCAGACAGGTGAGCTTAGATAGGGAGCGGAGTTGATTCCTATCAGTAGGAATAGTAGAGACAGCAGCGAAATTTCAACGATTCCCCAAAAGCCATCCAAGGTATCCTTAAAATGTTCTTCTTTTATGGTTCGACCGTATTCAAAAGAGAGCATAAGACCAGCAGATACGGTGGCGATCACACCAGATACTCCAAGGTGTTCTGCCGGTTAAAGATGCCATAGGCCAGAACGATACTCAGCATCACCTGATATTCTTTGTTATGGGTGTAATGGATACCCTTGCTCATCAACCATCCGAATACAATGCCTAAACCTGCGCCTCCTAAGGAAACGACTAGAAACTCGCCCGTAAATGAAAGGAGAGAGAACTCCTCACGGCTTGTGTAGATGCCGAGAAGCACAGAAAACATTACGATACTCGTCCCATCATTAAGAAGTGATTCTCCTTCTACGACATCCGCTATTTTTTCATTCCCCGTAGAGTTCTTTAGGATGGATACAACGGATACAGGATCGGTGGGCGTTAGGATGGAAGCGAGAAGTAAAGCACCGATGAAAGAGAGAGAGAAAAAAGTTCCGCTGACGGCATAAACAACCCCCCCTAAGATTCCGAGCGTCAACAAGAGTCCGGCAGTAGCTAGAAAAAGGATGAAACCCATATGTTTTTTAAACTGCTCCGCCGGAAACCGGTAGGCGGAAACAAATAAGAGAGCGGGAAGAAATGCATGGTAAATCATATGTTCTGTTACTTCGATGGAAGAAAAGTAAGGAACGAAGGATAAACCGATGCCAATAAAAACAAGAACAGTAGGTACAGGTATGTTTTCTTGCTTTTTATCGAGGGTGAAGATGAAAAAGCCTATGAACAAGAGTAGGATTCCTTGAATGATGGACATGGTCGAGCCTCCTTTTTCTATGTATGGTTTGCCATTATCCTCTGGGTAAAATAATTAAACCTCATTCTACATGGCTGGATAATACGGCGAAGCCGACCGGACCGAAGGGGAAAGGCACACAGGTGTCGGTCATGTGATTCAGGATTGATTTGCGTATGAGAAAAGCCCGAACAAAGAATGCACGGGCCTTCATCACTGAGGATAGAGATAGAGTACAGGATATCAATTGAAGTTGTGAGATATCAATTGAATTTAGAATATATCAATTAAAATCCAAATATATCAATTGAAAATGGAGAATATCAACCAAGATGCTGTCATCCTTACTCTCCAAAAGCCTCCGGCAGCATTTTAAATCCATCCACTTCTGCATCTTCTTCCACTTCAATCATAATGCAGCGTTTCCCTTTGTAGTTGACCTGTCTGACAAACTGCAGGTCCTGGGGACTGATTGAAATATTGGCGATCTTTGTATTGATTTTAATCGATTTGGAGTTGTATTTCGGTACGATACTGCTTGCTTTCAGCTCATAGCCTTCATTATCGGTAATCTGTGCGAACGCGTGCTTCACTTTTTCAGAATCCACTTCTTCACCACTTGATTTCAAAACGCGCTCGACATCTCTGTAGTCGAGCTTCGGCGGGGTATCGTCTTCGTTTTCTTCTACGGTACGATTGATCTCACCATACACATTGGCAAGGGTGGAAGGGCTCAATTGGTCCCCGACAACATCACGGATGACTTCCTCGAAAATGGCTTTATCCTCTTTCGCCGTCATGATTTCTTCCCCGTTCAATACGTCTTCAATGAAGCGATAGTCCGGTTCGTTGGCTTTTCCGGCAGAGTAGAGGATATGGTTCACATCGGAAGCGCCGTCCGTAATGCCTGGGAAAAGGAAGCCGGTCATCGGGTTCTTCAAGTCAATGACAGGATCGACTTCAATTTTATATTTGAACTCTTTCTCGATATAGTCGAACTGGATTTCTTTTTTTCGGATCTTCGGTTTTATTGATGCTGCAGAGGATGAATGGGTTTGAATACACAGCGTCGCGGCTGCTTTCCTCTGATTCTTCACTGCGGCGTCTTGTCGGCTTCATATATTCTGCACGTATGAAGGAAATGACGACATCCTTCTCATAAGGGTGATCACGGATGATTTTTTCCGTCATCTGAAGCATTTGTTCCTTCCAGTCATCGACATGATTACTTAGTAGGCCTTTATGTAAAATCAGCTGGCTGCTGTCTTCGGCTTCACGCTGAAATTTCAGCTCGAATAACTTTTCGTCAAGCTGTCCGGTGAGAAGCTTTTTGAAGTTGTTCATATAGAGCTCTTGCTGGTCTTTATCGAGCATTTCAAATGGCTGGCTCTGGTGATGAAAAATCTCTGTCGTTTCTTTCATGATATAGACGTTGAAGATGTTCTTGATCTTCAGTAGGTCGTTCTCGACTTTAAGCTGCCTGCGGATGCCGGCGATGTCTTTTTTGTCCATCCATCGTTCACTCCTCATCTTTCGCTCGTTCTATAGTTCTCTTATTTTAACACAGGTACAGGGAGGAGGATAAGAAAAACAAGGAAGTCCGGCTGAGCTTCGTCGTATATCTTTGAACACGTGGTCATACATTTTTAGGGTGAACATTCTTACGAGGGAGGTGGAGTTTTTGAATAAAGAAATGGAGCAACTATTCAACCGCCTGATTGAAATTGAACACGTATCAACGACCTTATACTTAGCGATGTCTGCCTATATGGGGAAGAAGAATTATACAGGGATGGCCAAATGGCTGCGTCTTCAATCAGAGGAAGAACGAACACACATGCTGAAGTTGATCGATTATGTCGTGGATAAAGATGGAACGGTTCAGTTGTCTCAAATCCCTGCCCAGCCGACAGAATATGGTTCACCGCTCGAAACGTTCCAGAAGGTGTTGGAACATGAACAATTTGTCACCAATTCTTACCGCCAAGCTTTCAATTATGCGAACCAGACCGATCCCCAAGCGGCCGTCATCATCCAAGATTTCTTGAGGGAGCAAATTGATGAAGAAGCTCAGAGTCAAACGATTGTGGACCGGTTGAAACTTGCACAAGATAATCCATCAGCTATTTTATTGTTGGATCAAGAGTTAGGCCAAAGGCAGGCGGTATAGAATGGAAGGTCATCTTTGACTTGTATAACCTAACGGGAGTACTGGGACGGCCTTCAAAAGGAAAAGGATTCCCGCGTGAGGGAATCCTTTTTGTATTAGTTGTCTTGTTTTGCTTTTTTAGATTTGCGTGCTTTTTTAGCTTCTTGTTTGTGAGCTTCGTTAGCTGCTTCGCTGCCGAATTCCTGAGAGAATTCAGTGTCGGCTTGTTTAGGGTCAAATCCCTTTTTGTTCTTTTGTTCAGCGTCGTGTTTCTTTGTTCTTTTCGCCATGATTGTTCACCTCCGTCTCCTTCTTATTATGAATCGGAAGTGAATTTCTCATGTATGCCAGGGAAGAAATTCATCTAGAAACGATACGAAATCCAATGTATAATAAGTGAAGTTGAAAAAAATAGATGGAAGAAGCGTGTGTGCCTTCTTCCATCTATTTTTTCGTTGTACGTCAATGAGAAAGGAGGAGCAGGTATGGATTTTTTTGAGCGAATGGAGCAAGAGACGGGTGTCCTTTTAAACGAGGTCCAACAGCAGGCAGTGGTGCATACGGATGGGCCGCTGCTTTTGCTTGCGTCGCCCGGGTCAGGGAAAACAACGACACTGAATATGAAGATCGGTTATTTGCTCCTTGAGAAAAAAGTGGACCCGGACCGGATTATGGCGGTCACATTCAGTAAAGCGTCAGCCCGGGATATGTCGGAACGTTTCGATCGTTTCTTTTCCGGTCTGACGAATGAAAAAGTCCACTTTTCCACCATCCACAGTTTCGCATACAAAGTGGTCCGCGAGTCGTTACGAAAGAATGGTCAGGATTTCCAGCTGATTGAAGGAAACATCAGTGATGAAGAATTGAAAAAAGGCTGGGACGGCCCGGAAGTTCCGCTTCATAAGAAGTTCATTTTGAAGAAGTTGTATGAAGATACAAATGGTGTGCAGATGACGGATGATGAGATGGACGAGCTGATGAGGTATATCAGTTTTGTGAAGAACCGGATGATTGAAGGGAAAGAGCTTGAGCGTGTCTCTTGTCAGGTGAAACAGGCCTCAGCTATTTATCATTCGTATGAAGCATTCAAAAAGAAAGATCCGTTTAAGTTGCTGCTTGATTTTGATGACATGCTTACGTATTGTCATCAAATCTTATTGGACGATGCAGAAATCCTATCCAAATATCAGCAGCAGTTTGAGTACATGTTGACGGATGAAAGTCAGGATAACTCGTTGGTCCAGCATGAAATCGTTGAATTGCTGGCCAAACCGCAGAACAACCTTTGTGTCGTAGCGGATGATGATCAGTCGATCTTCATGTGGCGGGGTTCGGATGTCGATAAACTTCTGGATTTTGAAGAGACGTATCCGAACGGAACGGTGCTGACGATGTCCCAGAACTACCGCTCATCCCAGGATATTGTGAAGGTATCCAATCAGTTCATTAAACGCAATAAGAAGCGGTATGCGAAAGAAATGTTCACAGAAAATGAGGCGCACACTCCAATCGAGATCAAAAACTTGAGCAACTATGAAAAGCAGTTGAAGTATCTCACAGAGCAGCTGAAAAATAGAGGCCCGGGCGAAGAGGTGGCTGTCCTTTACCGCAACAACGCCTCGGCTGTACCGATTGCTGATCAGCTCGATAAGGCAGGCATCAATTTTTACATGAAAGACATCGATCCGAAGTTCTTTAAACACTGGGTCGTAGAAGATATCCTGAACTTTATGCGGTTTTCCTATAATGACCGGCGTGTTGATGTTCTCGAGCGTATTCATACGAAGTTCAATGCTTACATTTCGAAAAAACAGATCTTCTTTTTGAAAAAGAAAAACAGCCAAGCCTCCGTTTTTGATCGGCTTTTGGAGAGGGACATACCTGACTATCAATCAAAGAATATCAAGAAGGCGAAGAAGCTGTTTAAAGATATCAACGAAATGGAGCCCGCCCAGGCGATCCGCACGATCAGGGAAAAGCTCGGTTACGATCATGCTCTGCAGAAGATGTCCGAGAAATTTGGGTTCAATGCTGAACACTTGATGAATATCTTGAACACCCCGGAAAAGATCGCTGAGGGGTTAGGCTCTCTGAAAGGATTTGCTGACCGCTTGAAGGAGTTGGAGAAGCTCCTTCAAACTTCGAAGTACAATAAAAATCAAAGCACCTTGACGCTGACGACACTCCACAGTGCCAAAGGTCTTGAATATGACAAAGTGTACATGATCGACCTCGTGAATGGCGTCATTCCATCGAAGGACGATATGGAAACGTACCGCAATAAGGAAGCAGGACCGATGGAAGAAGCCGTCCGTCTTTTCTATGTCGGGATGACACGCGCAAGAACAAACCTTGAGTTGCTGACGTACAACTACAAAGGCAGCGAACGCGTAACTGAGTCGATCTTCTTAATGAACGTGAGAAGGATCCTTCAGCCGGAAGGGGAGAAGAAGCCGCTGAAAAAACGGAAGCGGCCAGCTCCTGATTTATCGGACGAAAACCTGCTCCGAATGGATGATGTGGAGATTGGCAAACGCATCAATCATCGGAAGTTCGGTCCTGGTATGATTAAGGAATTCGGTAGTGATCAGATCGGCATCCAATTCGAAGAAGCAGGTTACAAGGAACTGTTGTTAGAGGTTTGTTTGGACAACGGGTTATTGAGTAAAGGTTAAAAAGAAATGGAACATTAAATAAAACCACTAGGAAGGTGCCAGGTCTTTAGGATCTTGGCATCTTTTTTATTATCAACAATAAGGAATCTAATTGGAAAATTAACGAATATGTGCTTCAATACCAGTCACATTTACATTCTTTTACAACCCTTTCACCTTTTCTTATCGTTCACTTAATAAAAAGCATTTAACATAGGTCCTAGAAGGGAAGTCCTTTTCGCGAAGTGATAGAGAACGTGGGAAAGCATACCACTTACCCGGCCGGTGTTTTCGTAGATATGTATCGTAACAGGAGCAGGCTCGATTCCAGTGCCCGGAAGAAGGAACGGTGAAATTTAAACTACTTGATCGCAAAGGAGATGAAGTCTGATGATCCGAAAACTTAGCATCATCTTCATAACGATGGGACTCTTGGTGGTTTTGTGGAACGGTTATCAATGGTGGTTACAAGGTGAGGTCGTTTCCTATGATCACGGATTGCAGACAGATATGCGCGAAGCTTCTTCGGTTTCTGAACAGGGGAGTGAGTCTTCCTATACAATGGACTATGTTTTTGCTGAAACGTTCGAAGCGTATGAAGGGGTTGAAGAGCTGACAATTCCTAAGCTTGGAAAAAAGTACCCTGTGTATTACGATTCTGATCCAGACACCTTAAAGAAAGGAATCGGGATGTATGATACATCGTTTACATCATCCCCTTCTGAAGGTGGTCACACCGCTCTTGCCGGTCATAAAGAGACGGCGTTTGCCGCTCTTGATGGTTTAGTGGAAGGGGATTTCATCTATCTCACGGAGAACAACATCGAGTATGAATACCAAATTCATAAAATAGGGGTGGCGGACTCGGAGGACACTTCGTTCCTTGTGCCAACATCCTCTCCAACTTTGACGTTGACCACCTGTTATCCGTTTGACTTTATCGGTTCTGCTCCTGAGCGTTTGATCGTAGAAGCGGTTTTTGTGAAACAACAAGAAATAGAATAAAGTCTGCCCCCTCCTTCTGTGATGAAAGGAGGGGGTGTTTTGATTCGTTTTCACTTAAGTGAATGATCATCGAGGGGAACTAGAACTATTGACCTTTAGATAGAGATTTGCCATGGAAATCAAAAAAAGTTTTAACCCCATTCTGGTCATACTCTTTATTCAATCTGATATGTATTAGTAAAAAGGAAGGGGGCAAATGTAACGGGTTTAAATCTCTTTGAAAAGGAGGGTGGAAGGTGGATCAAGAATCAAAAACGAAAAATTCAAGCCGTGAGGAAGAGAAAAAATCTTCGACAGGTTTAGAGGAAAACGTCGGAGGTCTGCTTACCTATTTGCTCGGTTTTATCAGTGGCATCGTCTTTCTTCTTATTGAAAAGGAAAACGACTTCATCCGTTTTCATGCGATGCAGTCCGTGATTCTATTTGGTTTCTTTTTCATTTTTGGATTTGTCGTCAATTTCATTCCGATCATCGGCCTTTTTGTAAGCTTATTGATGGCCCCAGTTACCTTGGTGTTATGGATTGTATTGATGGTAAAAGCGTACCAGGGGGAAAGGTATCATTTACCGGTGACGGGGAAAATGGCGGAGGAACAATTACAGAAAATGGTGAAAGCATAAAATATGACGATGAGACTGCCTTTCTTTTTTTATGGAGGGCAGTCTATTTGTTTTGCAGGAATGAAAGGTTTCGGTGTCGAAAGGTCCTGAAAGCATAGGTAAGGTATGCGGGATAAAAGGGAGGATGAATGATGAATATGGATCCTGTTAGACAAATCCTTGAACAGAACTCTGTCATGATCCTGGATGGCGCTTTAGCGACAGAGCTTGAAGCTTATGGCTGCGACTTGGACGATCCTTTATGGTCGGCCAAAGTTCTATTGGAAAATCCTGTGGCTATTAAGGATGTACATAAAGAATATTTCAAAGCGGGAGCGGATTGTGCCATTACATCCAGTTACCAGGCGACGATCGCAGGATTTGAGGAACGAGGCTTTTCTGAAGAGCAATCGTTATCGTTGATCAAGAAAACGGTGGAGCTTGCAAGGAGCGCAAGAGACGAATATTGGGAAGAAGCGTCTTCTGTGAACAAAGTGAAGCCGTTAGTGGCCGCTTCGATCGGTCCTTATGGAGCTTATCTTGCAGACGGCTCAGAATACATTGGAAAATATGGTGTAACGGATCAACAGTTGATGGATTTCCATCGTCCGAGAATGAAAGCATTGGTAGAAGCCGGGGCAGACCTTCTCGCGATGGAAACTCTCCCCTCTTACCAAGAGGCGAGAGTCTTGGCCGCATTATTAAGAGAATTTCCTGAGTCGTATGCCTGGATGTCTTTTACATTAAAAGATGGAGAGAAAATCAGCGACGGGACGGCTCTTCGATCTTGTGCTGAAGAGCTGAATGACAACAGACAAATCGCTGCAATCGGGGTGAACTGTGCCCCAATGGAGATAGCTGCAGATGCCGTGGCTGTCCTGAAAGAACATACAGATAAGCCAGTGCTTATGTATCCGAACTCCGGCGAAACGTATAATCCAGATTCCAATACGTGGCACGGAGAGGGGGGCGTGGTAGGCTTTGATGATGCTTCGGAACGTTGGATTGATCAAGGGGCATCAATCATTGGTGGGTGCTGCCGGACGACGCCTGAGCATATTCGTGGGTTGGTGTTGAAGTGGAAATGAAAGGATAAAAAAGAAGGGTGACGATAGAGTCAGCCCTTCTTTTTTCGCTTCTATTGAGTGTGTCGTTGCAGGAAGTCGAGGACTTTCCTGTACACATAAATTTCATTCTCTTTCTTGGAAAAACCATGTCCTTCATCCTCAAGGACAATATATTCCACATCTCTACCTTTCTGTTTCAAAGCTTCAACCACTTGGTCGGATTCCGCTTTGACTACACGTGGGTCCTTTGCGCCCTGGATGACGAGCATCGGTTTTGTCATCGAATCAAGGTAGTTGATTGGAGAGTCTTCTTGTAGCTTTTCCTTATCCTTTTCAGGGTCACCGACAAACTTGACGATGGCCGGCTTCCAGTGTTCAGGAACGGAGTCGATAAAGCTGAACAGGTTGCAGGGACCGAAGATATCGACGACCGCTTTGAAATACTCCGGATGCCTGCCATGAAGCAGGAGCGACATGTAACCGCCGTAGCTTCCGCCCATCAACAGAATGCGATTTTTTGCTGCGTATCCCTCCTCAATCAACCAGTCGAGGCCGGCCACATTATCGAGCCTGGGAGCATGTCCCCAGTCGCCTTCAATCATTTTTGCGAATTCCTGACCATATCCTGTCGATCCCCGGAAGTTAGGGGCAAACAGGCTGTATCCTTCATGGACGAGAAACAGGAAGAGAGAGCGGAAGGAAGCACGCTCCGCCGCTTGTGGTCCCCCATGCGGCCAGAGAATCATATGACCGTTATCTTTTTCAGGCTTTGGACGGTAGAGGAGAGCTTCAATTTCTAAGCCGTCAAAAGATTGATAGGAGACATAATCAGGCGTTATCAAATACTCATCTTTCACGCCCGGGACTCCGTATTTCGTTAGCGGTTCCCAGCCCTTTTCCGTCTGTTTATATAGATTGGCAGGTATGGTCTCAGAATCACCACGAAGGTAGACCGTTCCAGACTCAGCAATGACTAATTGTTCGATGACCCCGACCGGAGACTCGAGCTGTTCAATTTGCTCCTCACCGCGCTTAAAGCGATAGAGGTTGTCGCGTACACCTTTTTTACTGATGATATACAGCGAATCCGTCGTCTGATCGTACTTCATTTGCTTGAAATCCTCTGTTTCCATATGAACGACTTTTTCAAAATCCTTCGTTTCAAGGTTGAAGCGGGCAAGGTAGGAAAAGTCACTTTCATAATTGGTGAGCAGGTAGATTTCCTGTTCGGAAACGAAAACCGCTTCGGACACCGTGTGTTGTGGCTCAGGTGAAGGGGTCAGAAGAAGGTCTTCCTCTTCTGTTTTTACATAAATCAACTGGTATGTATTCGAAAAACTTTTCATATAGAGGAGGTTTTTTTCCTCAGGGCTTTTGTCGATGAGAATCGTCAGTCCTTCTTCTCCGTGGATGATGACTTCTTCCTCATCGGTCTCCATGTTATAGCGGTAGCCCTTCATGAACGTTTCATCGTCTTTTGTTGACGTATAGTACAGGTGTTTTTCGTTTTTCGATAAAAAAGGGAGGATGTGGCGTGCGCCTTCTTTTTTTCTAACAGGTTGAAGAGTTCCACCTTGAGGCGGGAGGGCATAAATCTGGCCATTTTCATCACCATCTTCATCTACAACGGCAATGACGAATTCACCTTTAGGATCGTAGGTGATGTGCTCACAGCTTTGATTATGGAACGTTAGTGGATAGGGAAATGTATTTGGCAGGTCCATCGCCCATAGATTGTATTTGCCATTCAGGTTTGTACTGAAGACAAGCTGGGATTCATCCGGACTTATGGCGAACGTCTCTATTCCATAGGTTTGAAAAAATTGTTCCACATCGGGTTGTGGGAAGTTTAACATGATTGATTCCTCCTGGTCTTTTGTAATGTACCTTTCATACCATTCGATCATTTCCTGAATATCCCTTTTTTCTCAGTGAAAAAGACCGAAGAAAAGCAACTGCCTCTTCGGTCTTTTTTGGTTTTATGGCTTGACTGGCGTCCTGTTTCCGTAAAGGATCCTTTCGATCATCGCCTTGTCCATATTCAAATGATTCATGCCATTCTTATGAAGAAGTTCCCGGGTGTTTGTATCATCGAAACGAATGTTTTTATTCCAATAAGGACGGAATACGCTCATCGGAGCATTGAATACCTGCTCTTCCTTCGTTAATTCCCCATCGTAATCGGAAGGGACCATCTCGATGTTCGGAAAGTCAAGTTTCTCCTTGATCATTTCAAATAACAAACGATTCGTCGGTGGATGAGGATTGGTAATGTGATAGATGGCTTTTGAGTGATCCGTTCTTAGAGCTGCGGTAAGTACATCCACCACATAGTCGACAGGGACGAAGTTTTGACTCGTCTCTCCTGTGCATAGAAACTTAAACGTTTGTTTTTGAAGTTCCTTTTTCCGTTCCGTCCGTTTCTTAAGAATTTCAAGGCCGCGAATGACCCCATACAAGGCGAAACTTGTTTCCGCTTCTCCGGTTTTCGAATCTCCAATAATGATGGATGGGCGGAAGATTTTTATATTTAACGCATGATTATAGCTTAGTACAAGGTGTTCGGCGTGACATTTGCTTTCTTCATAAGCATTTACAAACGTCTGCTCTTTTTCGTGTAACTGCTCAGAGGCATATCGTTTCATTCCAAGCGTGTACGCAGTGCTTACATAATAAAAGTTTGCGGTATCTATTTCCTTCGCCAGATGAAGAACATTCTTTGTTCCGTCTACATTGACTTTGAAAGTTTTCTCTCGTTCATTTTCATCAAAGGATAGGAAGGCTGCGCTATGGTAAACCGTGTCAATTTTCTCTCTCAAATCCTGGAGTTGTTCTTCACTGACTCCCGCATTTTTAAGAGATAGATCGCCTTCGATGATGTGAAGGTTTCCCTTGGCGTCTGACGGAACTTCCTGCCTAAGGTTTTCCGCTTTCCGCGGACTTCTTACTAAGGCATAGACGTTATGTTCCTCTTTCAGCAGTTTCAATGCTAGTTGTTTTCCCAAAAAACCTGTCGCTCCTGTGATTAAAATGTTCATGTTAGTTCCTCCGATGTCTCATTCATCAGTCTATATAAAACCTGTGTTCATAATAGATGAAAGATTTCCAAATCTATAACAATGGACCGCTCTTACTATCATTCGTAGTGCATACAAGGATAACATATAGCAAACGGAATGTTGTGAAAAAAAGTATGAGAAAACATTGGAAACAGCGTCGTTATTCCTTGTAACGTCTATAGCAAGTGAATGGCATTCCCTATGAAGAATAAGTAAAGAAAGGATCAGGCGGCTTACCGGATGAGTCTGACTCTTTTTTTCATTGGAAAGAGGTGGGAGGTCCTAGTTCGGAATGTATACATATGGGACTTCATCGTAAAAACAGTTAGTCACTTTTGTTCATTTTGTCTGCTTAAGCAGGTTTTTGCTGAAAGGATGAAGTATTTGGTAAATAAGATATAAAATGGGAGGTATTTGATGAAAAAGAAACTTTTAACAGTAGCTGTCACAGGAGCCCTTTTGACAACAGGCGGGTTAATTCCAGGAAGCGGCACGGTCCTGGCAGGAGAAAATGGACCGAATGGACCGAATTATAACGGAAATGAAACCATTAAAAATGAGCGTTTGCATTCATATGAAGAAATGGCTGATTTCTTACATAAGCTGGATCAGCGGTCAGAAGCGCTTGAGCTTGAAGTCTATGGTCAGTCCGTAAAGGGAAGAGATTTGTATTTAGCGAAGTTCGGCACCATGGATGAAGACAAACCGACCGTTCTTTTTCTCACCCAGCAGCATGGGAATGAAACACTGACCACAGAAGGCGCTTTACAAGTCATCAAGTATTTGACCTCTAATGGCAAGAGCGTAGAAAACATCCTTGAAAATGTGAATGTCCTCATTGCCCCACGGTTGAATGTAGATGGAGCGGAAGGGGATGTGAACTTCTCTTTGGATGATTATGTATCAGGCACACACACGCGCTACAATGCGAATGGTGTAGACTTGAATCGTGACCACGTCGACCGTGAGCAGCCTGAAACGAAGGCGTTGCATGAGGAAGTGCTGCAAAAATACAGCCCTGACTATATGATCGATTTACACCATCAGGGAACACAAACGACGCTTGGAGATACAGGTGAACTCGTTTCTGGCTCTATTTTGTATCCGACTAATGAAGAAGTGGATGCAGAGGTCCGTGAACAATCGAAGAAATTGGGTGCTGTCGTTTATGACGCCGTAGAATCCAAAGGCTATGGCCTTCTTTCCAAATATCCTGGTGGAACCGCGCAGACGATCAGCCGTAATGGTCTGGCTGTCGAATATGGCATCTCTACCCTGCTATTTGAAATGCGTGGCATGGCCGATCATTACCGTGAAGATTATGTCCTTGGACAGAAGAGTAATGGGTATTTGATCCAGCAAGCGGTCACAGCTATGAAAGCCACACTGAACGCTTTAGCGGATGGTTCTCTTGAATCTGCAGATCCTTCCTTTTGGGATACACTGCCGGAAAGCAACTACGATGGTGAATAATAGGAAAGGAACTTCCTTAGCGGGGAGTTCCTTTTTTTTGTTTCCAAAAGCGCGTGTTTTACCGTCCAATGTGCGAATGTGTGTATCTCACGCGCGTTTAGACCATCCAATGCGCGAACCAGGTTATCTCGCGCGCGTATCGGGTGTCCAACGCTATCGGAGGTCATGCACGTGCGGTTCACGAGTCAAAGCATCCTATCTGGAATCCTCACCCTTATCTCTTTTAAATAAGAAGAAAACAAGAGAAATTCAGTGGTGGGCCGTTTATTTTCAGCAGGCAAGGGAATGGTTTATCACGAAAGAAAAAGAAGGTGAAGAAGGTATGCTATTTTCTGGAACGAAATTATCGGATTTATCCATCACATCTGTATTACTTATTCTAATTGGGTTTATTTCACTCGGGGTCAGTATTTATTACTTCATTGATTTGACCACCAGTATACTACAGAAAGAGAAGTTTGCCGTTGACCAGCAGGCTTTTGATCTAGTGCGGGCGAGTTCCTTTGGAGGAGCGGAGCTGCTTGCTAAAGGGATATCAAAGGCTGGTTCCGTTATTTTTATGGTGATTGTTTCACTTATTCTCGCTGTCTATTTGTTGTTCTTTTCGCCATTCAGTCGCTGGGTAGGTGTTTATTTCATTCTCGCCATGGGAGGAGTCAGTGGGCTCACAGCAGGTTTGAAATCATTCTCCAGCCGCGACCGACCAACGTTCAAAGGCGATTATCATGGCGCGACTTCCAGTTTTCCGAGTGGCCATGCATCGGGCGCTCTCGTTTTTTATGGTTTCATCATTTATCTTTTCGCGATCAGTAAACTTGAACCTAAGTGGAAGTGGACCATCAATGTAGTTTTGGCCCTCATCGCAATCTTGATTGGTGTCAGCCGTGTATATTTAGGTGTTCATTTCTTTACAGATGTTGTGGCAGGTTATTTGTTTGGTTTAGCCTGGCTTCTCATTTGTCTTACTGCCCTTGAAGTGACACTATGGCATCAGCGAAGGAGACAACGGTTGTCATAATCCCTTCTTTTTTTCATGCTTACTCTTTTTTTGAATAGATATAAAGGAGCGAGCAAAAAGGGGGCGATCTCATGGGTGTAATTAAAGCTCCAAGTAAACATATCGACATGTTGGCACGATTACTCCGGGCGGAGGCTGTGGGGGAAGGGAAACAGGGCATGCTGCATGTAGGGGCTGTAACCGTAAATCGCGCAAGAGTGAACTGTTCTGATTTCAAAGGTGTCAGTACCCTGCCAGCGGTGATCAATCAACCAAAAGCATTTGAAGCCTTGCAGCATGGGATGTACTACCGAAGAGCCCGGGAAAGTGAAAGGCGTCTGGCAAGGAAAAATGTGAAGGGTTATAGAAGCTGGCCGGCGAAGTACAGTCTGTGGTACTTCAGGCCGGATGGGAACTGTCCTCCGACATGGTATGGTCAAAGTCAGGTCGGAAGGTATAAATCCCACTGTTTTTATGAACCTGTCGCGGGCGAATGTGATGAGATTTATAATACATTCTAAATTATGAGTAAGGCTGATAGGCGTGAGAGGAGCCTGTCAGCTTTTTTATTTTAATTATTGTAACCATTTAAAACTGATAAGGGAAGAGAAGCTTTTATAATTCTTATATCCTTCTGAATAAAACCATACACAGAGGGTATGAACATATATAGATGTTCATGAACTGGAGGGTCAAGAATGGAGAAGATGAATCGAGGAATTATTACAGCCTTATCAGCCATTGGAATTGCACAAGCCTTGAAAATTTTCACTCATAAAAAGGTGACCGGGGAATGGGATGTGACGCAGATAGCGACGACAGGTGGCCAACCGAGTTCCCACTCGGCTGGAGTGTCAGCGCTTGCGACTTATATCGCCGCCAATAAAGGCTCGCGTCATACGGAGACAGCCCTCGCTACGATTTTTGGTGTCATCGTCATGTATGATGCTCAAGGAATCAGGCGTCATACAGGTGAAATCGCTCAACTGGTCAACGATCTCGAAGATAACTTTGCCGCGATTTCTGTTGATTTTCCGAGCTCTGATTTCGTAGAGCGTGATAAGGAACTGAAGGAGCTGCTCGGTCATCAACCGATTGAAGTACTGGGCGGAGCGATTTTAGGAGTCGCTCTTGGGTATTTTTCTGCAAAGCTCGAAGGATAAGAAAAACCGGTTGAGCGAAAAGTAAGGCTAGGAGGTGATTCGAATGAACCGATCGAACAATCCTGGGAAAGATGTATTTGCACGCTCTGGAACGAATGTGAGTGAAGTGAAACGTCGAAATGAACAATCAGGACTTTCTTACAATCAGGTAAGAGAAATGCTTGCTCGTAAACAAGATTAAAAATGATGATAAACAAAGGCCTGCCCGATATAGGGACAGGCCTCTTCTTTCGTTTAATTCTTATTGTTCTTCATTCACATCTACAGCTGCTGTATTGTTATTCATATAGGCAGCGGATAAATGATCGTTTTCTTTGTTGCGTCCCTCGAGAGCTGCTTGCAGCTTCTGATTAGCTGATCCGCGGTCTCTGCCTTTTGGGTTGTTTTTCTTTCTGCTTTCACTATTTTTACTCATCATTATCCTCCTCCTGATGGTTCTTTATTAATTTCTCCAAGAATCCTTTCCCTATGTCTCACTTTTCATCCTTATTGATGAATGAATTAGATCAGTTTGAAAAGACTAAGGAAAAAGCACGGATATTGCAGTGAATGACTGAATGCAATCCAAATTGGAGGAGTTCAAAATGCCAGAAAGCCCTCGTTTATCCTCATCCGAAATCGGAACTTTATGGATGACTTATCAGCAGAAGACGATGATTCTTACAATGCTTGAGTATTTTATAGAACAAGCGGATGATGCAGAAGCCAAACAAATCATGACGAATTTGAGATCAACCATTCAGCCGTATGTTGGAAAAATTGAATCTATGTTTCGAGCGGAAGACGTCCCTGTTCCCATCGGATTTACACATGACGATGTAAACAAAGGAGTACCGAAGCTTTATGATAACGGTTTTGATATTATGTTTTTGCGTTTGGTGAAAGAAATAAGCATGGGAATGCACACATTGAATTTAACGATGACTTATCGTCCGGATGTCACATTGCTGTATCAGGAACTGACCCAGATCACTCAAAAGTGTTATGACGATTGTACGCAATTTTTACTAACCAAAGGTTATCTGCCAAAATCTCCTTATGTGTCCGTACAAAAGCAGGTCGAGCATGCGAAAGGGCCGAATTACTTAGGGATGATCAACCCTATAAAAGGGAAGCGGGCGTTGAACACGGTCGAAATCGCACATATCCACCACTCCATCGAATCGAATGTTACAGGGATGCATATGATTTTTGGATTCGCTCAATCGGCCACTCATAAAGATGCCAGCGATTATTTTTACAGAGGTGGAGAATTAGCGAAAGGCCTGGTTAAAGAAATGAGTGAGATCTTATTGCAGAACGATATTCAAACCCCTGCAACAGCTGGCGGGAATGTTACGACTTCTAAGATTCCTCCGTTTTCGGATAAAATCATGATGTACTGTGTGAGCTTATTCTGCAGTTTTTCATTAGGTGGAAATTCGTTAGGAACGGCGTTCAGTTTGCGGAATGATCTGCCTGCGAAATTAACTGTATTTATGAAGGATATCTTCGAATATGCTCATAAAGGCGCTAAACTCATGATTGAACATGGATGGATGGAGGAACCCCCTCAAACCATTAAACATTGAATGAAATGAGAACCTGACGATATCTTTCGTCAGGTTTTCTTATGACAAGATTTATATATTGACATCCTCTCCTTTATCCTTTAACATCATAAAAGTCATTAAAACATATCAACTTACTTGGAATTAAGGGGGATTTTAAAGTGAAAAAGTTTGTTTTGCTTTTATCTATAGGTTTTTTAGCGATGGTACTCGTGGCTTGTGGAAGCAGTGAAGAAAACGATCAGGCTTCTTCTTCCGAGGGAGAAAGTGAGTCCGATGCTTCTGAGCAGACCTTGCTTGAACAGATTCAAGAAAGTGGAGAATTGGTGATTGGTACAGAAGGCACGTATCGTCCATATACTTTCCACGATGAAAATGATAAATTGACTGGTTTTGACGTAGAGATTGCCCGCGAAGTAGCGGATCGTCTTGGTGTCAAACCTGTATTCAACGAAACGAAATGGGACTCCATGTTCGCGGGTCTGAACGCGGAACGTTTCGATATGGTTGCAAACCAAGTCGGTATTACAGAAGAACGTCAGGAGGAGTATTCTTTTTCTGATCCTTATATTCAATCTTCAGCAGTGATTGTCACTCATAAAGACAATGAATCCATTCAGAGCTTTGAGGATCTGGAAGGGGTCAATGCTGCCCAATCAATGACGAGTAATTATGCGGACATTGCCCGTGAAAATGGAGCAGAAATTACAAGTGTGGAAGGATTCAACGAATCTATGCAGCTACTTGCGACGAAACGAGTGGAAGCGACTGTCAACGATCGTTTGTCCGTACTTGATTATTTAAACAACCGAGAGGATTCACCTGTGAAGATTGCTGCCCGTCAGGATGATGCTTCTCAAAGTGGTCTGCTTTTCCGTCAAGGCAATGAAGACCTTGTAAAAGCAGTCAATGAAGCACTTCAGGAAATGAAAGACGATGGCACATATCTTGAGATTTCTGAGAAGTGGTTTGGTGAAGATGTATCTAAGTAATATCTTTACAGACCCTGAAATGGAAAAATATATTGATATTATCGTGAGCTCTTTTCTCCCTTTGGTGAAAGGGGCTTTCTATTATACGATTCCATTGACGTTGATCACATTTGCTATTGGTTTGGTGTTGGCTGTGATTACCGCTCTTATGAGGCTTTCAAACATGAAAGTGCTCCAGTGGATCGCGCGTGCCTATGTGTCGATTATTCGCGGGACACCTTTGCTTGTGCAGTTGTTCATCATCTTTTTCGGGCTCCCGTCTGTCGGAGTGACGATTAACCCGTTGTATTCTGCCATCATCGGTTTTTCCTTGAATATGGGAGCTTACAATTCTGAAATTATTCGTGCGGCCATTTTATCCATACCAAAAGGGCAGTGGGAAGCCTCTCACTCAATAGGAATGACAAATTTCCAGGCGCTGCGCCGAGTTGTACTTCCTCAAGCTACGAGAGTTTCGATCCCGCCATTGTCCAACTCTTTCATTGGCTTGATCAAGGATACATCGTTAGCATCGACGATTACGTACACAGAAATGTTCCGAAAAGCACAGGAAATCGCGGCAACAAACTATCATTTTCTGCTCGTCTATACTGAAGCAGCCGTGATTTACTGGATCATTTGTATCGGGCTTTCCATCGTACAGGATCGTGTAGAGAACAGGTTGGATCAATATGTCGCAAAATAGGAGGCTGCCATGATTACCGTCAAAGACCTCAACAAATCGTTTGGAGATTTGCACGTACTGAAGAATATTAATATGGATGTCGACCGCGGGGAAGTGGTTGTTGTCATCGGTCCCTCTGGTTCGGGGAAAACGACGCTGCTCCGGTCTTTGAACATTCTGGAGACGCCGGAAGAGGGAGAAATCACGATTGGAAACCAGTCGATGGATTTTTCCAAACCATCGAGGAAAAAACAAATCGTCGAATTTAGAAAACAGACCGGCATGGTGTTCCAGAACCATAACCTTTTTCCACATTTCACCGCACTGGAAAATGTGATGGAAGGACCTGTGACTGTTCAAAAGGTATCCAAAGCGAAAGCACGCGAACGAGCGACGGATATCTTAACGAAGGTCGGTCTTGGTGAGAAGCTGGATGCCTATCCGCATCAACTCTCCGGTGGACAGCAACAACGCGTCGGCATTGCTCGTGCCCTTGCGACGGGAGTGGAAGTCATCTTGTTTGATGAACCGACATCGGCTCTCGATCCTGAGCTTGTCGGCGATGTTCTTGATGTCATGAAAGAGCTTGCGGAAGAAGGTATGACGATGGTCGTGGTCACCCATGAAATGAGCTTTGCAGAAGAAGTGGCCGACCGGGTCATTTTCATGGATCAAGGGAAAATTGTCGAGCAGGGCACCCCGGAGCAGATTTTCCAACAAACGAAAGAACCGCGTACCCAGCAGTTTTTAAACCGGATACGAAAGTAAAGTCAGGCGCTTATGCCTGGCTTTTTTTTGGTTGAATCACATGTGTTGAGTTGGGGCATTAAGTCGCTATTCACTAGAGTCAGGGCGTCATTACTTTTAAGTTGTTACAGGATATGGATTTGTTTGAATATTCTTTACTTCCTGGTCATAAACTCATAAACTGTGAATGAGCAAGTATTTTCCATTACATACGTTGGAGGAAATGCTATGAAGACACTAGAGCGCGTAAGCATTGTAGAATATGCAGACAAGTATGCAGCATCTGTTGCGAAAATGTGGAATGAGAGCCGTGATAACTGGGGTGGTGATGCAGTTGTCACAACGGCAGAGGACGTCGTGGAAAAAGAATCGAAATCTACGAATCTTCATTTGTTTCTTGCTGTTGTAGAAGACGATGTGGTTGGGTACTGCGGGCTTTCGGAATATAAGGAAGATACAGGAGCCCTTTACATCCCGCTTTTGAATGTCCATCCAGGGTATCAAGGATTGAAAATCGGCAAGAAATTGCTTCTTCAAGCCATAGATAAAACGGTCGAATACGGGTGGCCGCGGCTTGATCTTTTTACATGGCCGGGAAATACGAAAGCAGTGCCACTTTATAAAAAGTGCGGATTCTTCTGGGAGGACCGGGATGATGCGACCCATCTAATGAACTTCATGCCGCAAGTCCTTCGAATCGAAGCATTGAAACCATTTTTCGAGAAGCATGACTGGTACTCGACGAGCGTAAGACCTATGGAAATCAAGCCTGATGGAAAGAAGGATAGAGGGTTCACCTTTTATGAATATCGCTGGGAAGCAGGTGACGAGTTTGTGCGTGTCCAGTTCGAGCGTACGGGTCGTGGTGTCACGCTCATTGAAACGAATGGCTGGCGGGTAGAAATGGAAGTGCCTGATTTCAAACTATTGGAAAATAAAGATTACCCTGTGGCCTATCGTGTGGAGAACTTTACGAGTGAACCACTGGAAATATCTTTGGCTGGGAAGTCTTCCACCCTTGTAAGAGAAAATGTCGATGAAGAAGCAAGTGTGAAGTCTACATGGAGTACATCATCCAGTGTCCAGGTTCAAGTACCTGATCAGGAACCAAGTCCCTGGAAAACCCACCCCGTCATCGGAGCTGATCTCATGATCAATGGCGAATGCATTCCATTGAGAACGGGTGTTTTTCCTCTCCAGGCCGGGAAGTTGGATGTCCGTACGGTTCAGAAACATTGGCGTCCGAAGCAAAAAGGAACGCTCTATTTGGATGTGGAAAGCCGTATGGAAGAGAAGGCTGTATTGTCAGTCAAGTGGCCTCAACAAAAAGTTGTCGAGTGGTCCGAGCCGTCGGTGGAATTCGAGGTGGAAGGCAAGGGGCGCACTACCATTCCTGTGTCTGTGGAATTGTTGAGGAATGGCTTTTTGAATGAGGAAGTAGAAGTGGAGGGACGTACAGAGGATGGCCAGGCTCTTTCTTTCCGTACAAAGGTCGCGCTTGCTTTTCCAGGATTCGGCGGGAAATTTGGTGGAGATACCGATACGGATTGGTACGGATACAACGGTCCCTATTTTGTAAAAATTGAAAAAAGAAATCATATGGTGTCTGTAGGATCGGTCAGGTCAAAAGAAGAGCCGCTGCTCCTCATGACTCCAAAGATTGGTCATCCGTTCAGTGAAGAGTTTTCAAAAAAAATGGCGACGGCGGTCGAGTATATTGAGCTAGCCGAAGCTTTTGTAGTGAAAACCTCGCTTGAGTCTGAGGCTTTTGCAGGCATTTTGTTGAACAGTTATTACAAGATTTATGGGGACGGACTTGTAGAAATTCATCACGAGCTAATCAATAACGGGGAGAAGGATTACGGAAACCTTCATTTGCTTCAGCCTGTTTTTCCGAAGTATAAAGCTCTGGCTCTGCCGGAGAAAGACGGCGTGGTCATTGGTACGGAAGCGTTGATCCCATTTACAGAATACCTACGTGACAAGGATCTTTCAGAACGATGGCTTTACACGACGAACCGTGCTGGAGATACGTTCGGAATGGCGTGGCCGGAAGAAGCGACGGGTAGAAAAGATGACTGGCGATTCGCTTTTGAGTACCAAATTGAGCAGCTTTCTACAGGGAAAAAAAGCTGTTATGGCCCCATTCAAATCGGTGTAAATGCTGCCGCTCATTGGTCCGAGTGGCGTGAAATGGTCATAGGGGAAGCGGAGCCACTTCCAGAAAAACCTGTGTTTGAGATGGTACCGAAAGAAGGCTTTGTTTCAAAAGCAGGACAAGAAGTGACACATTCGTTCCGTTCCTTACTGACTCCGCATGTGTATGGGGCGTTGACAGTTGAAAATGACGGGAATTCCTATAGGAAAGAAGCGAAACGGGAGGACGGTTTGACTGCGATTGATGTACCAATCGTCCACGAGCGGCCGGGCTTCGCTGCTTTGTCAGGCACCTTCAGTTCGGAAGGAAGAAACGCTGATTTCTTAACTTATCAGCTTGTCCAGGGGAGATCGAAAGGTGAATGTCAGCCAAAAAGAAGACCGATGGACGGTTGATAACGGAATACTGACGTTTACAGCCTCGCCTTCTTATTTTCCTGGGTTCTATTCTCTAAGTCATCAAGGGCACGAATTCCTTCATCACCAATATCCAGAAGCAGGTCCGAGAAGCTGGTGGAATCCATGGGGCGGAGGGCTGCGTTATGTCCTGGATGGTGTGAGTCCTTTTTTCGATGATGAAAGAAGAAACAAAAGTGGAATCCATCACGAAGGAAGATCAGGATGGCAATCACTGGACGGGAATTTGTCTTTCTACAACCTTCCATGAGCATGAAAAGATGAAAGGATTGACCTTGAAACAATACGCCCTGACATTACCTGAAGTGCCTGTCGTAGCGGTCTTTGCAGAGATCGATCAGTGGGCACCTCGTACCTTTGCAGCTGAGAACATAACGCTGGAAGCTTTTTTAAAACCGGATGAAAGCTTATCCTCTTGCTTTGCTCGAGTCCCGACAGAAGGGGTTTTCCATACGTATTATGCTGGTGTGGAAGAATATGAGCTCGAATCTGGTCCTTCTGTTGTCATTGGTTCGGATGGGAAAAGTGACCACCTGATGATGGTTCACCCCGAGACGCGGAAGCTTTCCGAACTGTATATGAATCAGGACGTTTTCCTCGCCGCATCTGTTCATGAATGGTCCGCTCCCTCACAAAAGGTAGTGGCTGTTGAGCCTACATTCTTCATCATCGGCGAACATAAGGAACCGTGGAAGCAGCATCCGTTTCACCGGATTTCTTTCAAGGGGAAGTAAATGAAAATCATTGATGCCCATATTCATTTTTCCAGTATCCAAAGTTTCAGAGACACGGGACAGGACTTATCCCGTGTCGACTATACAAAACAAGGTCTTCGCGAAGAGATGGAACGTGGGGACATTGCTTTTGCCATCGGGATGGGTGTGACCGAAGGTAGAGAAGGCTTTCCGGACCGCCATGTTGCGACGCCGATGGGACTTGATTTGGAAGAAGTTTTGCCGTCGGGATTGGGGGCGTGTCCAGGAATCAACCCTTTCTGCTTGGGTCAGGATGCACTGGATCGATTAGAAACCGAGCTCCAAAAGCCTGAGACTGTTGGTGTGAAAATCTATCTCGGTTACTATCCCTTCTACGCCTATGATGACATCTATCAGCCTGTCTATGATCTTGCTGCTGCTTACGAGCTACCTGTTGTTTTTCATACGGGAGATACGTATTCGGAACGAGGGTTATTAAAGTACTCTCATCCGCTCACATTAGATGAAGTCGCAGTCTCTAGGAGAGACGTCAACTTCGTTATGGCTCACCTTGGAGATCCCTGGGTGCTGACTGGAGCGGAAGTCGTTTATAAAAACAGAAACATGTTTGCCGATCTATCCGGCTGGCTCGTCGGGACGAAAAAAGAATTGGATGCTCGTCTAGTGGACAATCATTTCGATCATGTCCGCCACGCGTTGACCTATTGTGATCATTACGACAAGCTGCTCTTCGGATCTGATTGGCCGCTTGTTCCGATCAAGGATTACGCAGATTTTATTGCTGCTTTTATCCCTTCGAAGCATGTGGAAGATGTTTTTTATAACAATGCCTGCCGCGTTTTTCCTAAAATTGAAAAGCTGATATAAGAAAACCCGTCCCTGGTCAGGGGCGGGCTTTCTTTGCTGCGGTTTTGAAACGCTTTGGTCTCGAATCAGAGTCTTCGTGAATAGACAACGGCTTGTGCCTAAGAGAAAGAAAACGAGGGAACACTTATGATATGGTAGAGGCAACGAATGAAGCGATAAAGGAGATTTTTATGGATACACACAAAGGATGGAATTTGCAGCAGAGTTATAAGGAGCTCCCGGATTCTTTTTATACAAAAACAACACCCTCAGAAGTCGAGAAGCCTGAACTCGTTCTTTATAATGAGTCGCTCGCAGAGAAGCTGGGCTTAAGTACTGAACCGGACCCTGCTATTTTCGGAGGGAATAGAATACCTGAAGGAGCGGAGCCAATCGCACAAGCTTATGCCGGCCACCAGTTTGGTCAATTTACGATGCTTGGCGACGGCAGAGCTGTATTGTTTGGTGAACAAGTCAGCCCCGAAGATGAGCGCTTCGATATCCAGTTGAAAGGTTCCGGACGTACGCCTTTTTCCCGTGGGGGTGATGGAAGGGCGACGCTTGGTCCGATGCTCAGGGAATATATCATCAGTGAAGCGATGCACGGATTAGGTATCCCTACAAATCGAAGTCTCGCTGTTGTGGCAACAGGAGAATACGTCCAGAGGGAGGACCTACTTCCTGGTGCTGTATTGACTCGAGTCGCTTCCAGTCATTTGCGTATTGGAACATTCCAATATGCAGCCGGTCTTCAGGACCACGCCCAACTAAAGGCCCTTGCCGATTATGCAATCGAACGTCATGACCCTGACTTCCTTCATGCTGAAAATCCTTATTTGGCCTTTTTCGAGAAAGTGATCGAGCGGCAGGCGTCCCTGATCGCTCAGTGGCAGTTAATCGGGTTCATTCACGGTGTAATGAATACAGATAATATGACCATAAGTGGAGAGACGATCGATTACGGCCCGTGTGCGTTTATGGACACCTACAATCCGAAAACCGTCTTCAGTTCCATTGATCGGCAGGGTCGCTACGCCTATATGAACCAACCCCCAATTGGAGCTTGGAATCTGGCTCGTTTTGCAGAAACCCTTTTACCGCTTTTCCATGAAAATCAGGAGACGGCTGTAGAAATGGCGCAGGAAGCGCATGCCAACTATGAAAAGCTCTATCACACATACTGGCTGAACGGGATGCGTGCAAAATTGGGGATGATGACAGAGGAAGCTCAGGATCAGCCATTAATTGACGATTTATTAGAGATGATGGAAAAGAACGAAGCGGATTATACGAACACCTTCCGGGCACTGACGCTCGATCGGCCTAATGATACAGATCTGTATGGAAAGCCGGCGTTCACCAACTGGTACAAACAGTGGCAGGCGCGTTTGGACCGTCAGGAAAGCACGAAAGCGGATGTCCACGCCTTGATGAAAAAATCGAACCCTTCCGTTATTCCGCGTAACCACCGGGTGGAAGAAGCGCTTGAAGCCGCGGTGGAAGAGGGAGATTTCAGTAGTGTGAAACAACTGCTTTCTGTTTTGGCGGATCCTTATGCATACTCCGAAGAGCAGGAAGCTTACGCGGAATTACCTGAACCATCTGATCAACCTTACCGGACCTTTTGCGGGACTTGATCGAATGGGGTGCTGAAAAGGTGAAAGTGACCTAATTCAAGGCGAAAGTGACATACCTCAAGGTCGAAGCGCCCTAACTCAGGGTAAAAGCGACTTAAACGGATTGAATGTAACAACGCCCTAACGAGATTCGGTCAGGGTCCAGCCCAGGCCGATTATATCTCATCCAACTTTTTCAGTTCTTCAAACAGCTCATCATAATAGTTTCGTTCAAAGATGAGGACCGTCTCGACCCTATTACCCATGAAGAACAAGCTGATCCCATGTTGAAGAGAGATAATGGTTTCATCAAGGTCGATAAAGTCTGGATCGAGTTTTGTGAAGAGTTTCCTTGCTTTCCTCTCCTTCATAATGAGAAAAGAAATTCCTTTGTAGGTAACCTCAGCGGGAGCTGTGAATTCATAGGCGTTGATTGTTTCTTCATCTTCTTTGTAATACGCGAAAACTCCTGACTTTACGTAATGGTCAGCAGTGGGATGATCGGCATTACGAACGAACTCTTGAGGTGGTTCGTTCATGACTTTTCTAACTGCTTCTTTCTTCATGTTAAGTACTAGTGATCCTGCAGATAGATAAGGGATGATTTCCATAACTATGACTTCCTTTCGGCTATTCTCTAAAAGTTAAGCATAGCTACAGGGTTCATGTTCTGGTAATCTATGGTCAGAGCTTTTGACAGAGGACTTTGGTCTGATTATAATAGTATGTATAGCAACTATTTAGGGAGATCGCATATGAATTTAAGTTTTCAAGATTATATCAGTATCAAGCTGCATCAGACGGATTTGAAGCTTACGAGCTATGTAAAAGCACAGTTGCAGCCTTACAATCTTGCACCCGAGCAGAACTTGATCATGATGCTGCTTTGGGAAAAAGACGGGATGACGCAGAATCAGCTGGCTTATCATTTGAAAAAGGATAAGACGAATATTGCCCGGATGGCTTCGAACCTTGAAAAAAAGGGGTTCATCAAACGGAATTTCTGCACAGAAGACAGACGTTCTTTGGAACTTTATTTGACGAAAGAAGGACGGGAGTTGAAAGAGCAAGTCTTGCCTGTCGCTGAAGCTTTCAATGACGCTGTGACTGAAGGGATTTCAAAAGAAGAACTACAAGAACTGGACCGGCTCCTTACGAAAATGCAAAACAACATTGAAGGGTGAGGAGCCCTTTTTTTAACCGAATAGTAGATATAGCAACTAATTGAAAGGATGGTTGAAATGGCACACTTTCAAAGAGAAGTGAAAGATCATTGGTACGTCCAGTATCAAGAGATGGGATTTCCGGCGATTCAAAAAGGATGGGTCCTGCCCGCGGACAGGTGGCGCGACTTCGACCCGTTTATCCTGATGGCTGAGGATTGGTTCAAAAAAGGAACATTCCCAGATCACCCACACCGTGGATTTCAGACTGTCACCTATGTCGTCGATGGACGTTTGGAACACATTGATAATGCAGGCGGCCGTGATATTCTAGAGCCCGGTGACGTGCAATATATGAATGCCGGCTGGGCGGCAAGACACGCAGAAGACGGAGTGGAAGATGATGTCGCGCATACGTTGCAATTATGGTTGAACCTTCCGAAAGATAAGAAGAACTCCGAAACCGTCTATCAAAATGTTTATGGCGAAGACGCTCCTGTCGTTCCTTTTGATGGAGGGTCCGTGAAAGTGTTCTCTGGGAATGTTGGCGGTGTAGAAGGTCCACTGAACTCCATTGTTCCCATTACGCTCAGCGAAATCACCCTATCTGAAGGCGCAGCATTCACCCTTGACCTACCAGAGAACCACAATGCCTTTATGTACGTCCTTGCAGGTGATGTTGTGGCAGGGGAAAATGAAGTGGGCTTGAAAAAGCACGGCGTCGGTACCCTTTCTTTCAATGAAGAAGGAGAAGGAAAGAGCAATCTAAAGCTCGTCTCAAAAAAACGCCGGACGAAAGTGCTCGTCTATTCCGGCGCACCGATTCGGGAAGAAATTGTCCCGCACGGACCGTTTGTCATGAATACAATGGAAGAAATCAAACAAGCTTATGACGATTTCCGCAGAGGAAAATTCGGACCTCCTGCTGTATGATAAATAAAGACTCCTGTTTATTCAGGAGTCTTTATTTTTTGGGCGTATTGTTTATTTTCATACATACGCTTATCAGCCAGATTGAGATACAGATCCAAATTTAACTCTTCAATAAAAGTGTCCGTGGGAAGTTGAATCAAGCCATAGGAAATGGAGGCACCTTTTTCCATCTGTTTAATCGTTTCATTTAGGTCCTGGGGCTAATTTTTCTGCCCCATTTTCTCTGCATCCGGACAGGACAAGGACAAATTCATCGCCGCCGAACCGGAAAGCGCCCTCAAAATCTTCGTGAATGTTTGAAAGGCATCCGGCAAACTTTTTCAACACACGATCCCCTTCCTGATGACCGCGGCGATCATTGATCTCTTTAAAGTTATTAAAGTCTACAAGGACCAGGGTGACAGGGAAGTCTTCTTTCTGAGCTCTTACCAGTTCTTCTTTTACATAGGGATAAAAATACCTGCGGTTATACAACGAGGTTAGCGGATCTTTCATGCTTTGTTGTTTCAGCTTTTTGTTTTGCTCTCCTATGTACCCTTGAAAAAAAGAATTCTGCCTCTTATTCGTAATATCAAAAAAACGCTCAATTAATGGAGAGGGATCGATTTCTGAGTCCACATCTTTGAGAGCTTTCAATACGTTTTGGATGCTGCACATTCGGGTGCTGTGTGTCAGGTGGAGCATCAAATCTATGGTAAAATAATCGCGTTCAGCGAAAGCAACCCCTACGCTGACGCCTTCCTCGTAATCTTTCTCTATATACATGTCATACTCTTTTTCTGGTAGGAACAAGGCATTGCAGGATCTATGTAAGGTCTGAGTCAAGTGATTAGAGTACTCAGGATAATGTTCCACATAAGCCGTAAATTCATTGAAATGGCTCATATCCAGTAGATGACCTTCAACAGCCTTCGGGATGTTCGCGTGCAAAGCATGAGCGTATGTGTGGCTTAACATGGCCCAGGGGATGGAACTTTCCATTTTCTTCACCTGCCTGAAAGGGATTTTACTGCTAAGGTCTTCAGACTTAAGCACAAGTTCTATATAATGTTCTTTATAATAGAATAGATGAAATATTTGGAAAATGCTAGGTTTGATGTACAGAATGGTTCACAAAGGAGGAAATAGAATGGGGTTTCAAAAAGTAGAAGATTTCACAGCATTCACAAATTTATCGCGACGCTGTTACCCCGGAATGAAATTGAATACTCGAGAAGAGCAGGAAAGATACGCAGAACACCGGAGGAAAATGGCTCAGAAGAATGACATTCACACGCTCGGTCTTTATGAAAAAGAACAACTCGTAGGTGGATACATCGCTTATGACCACGTCATGAATGTATATGATGAGCAAGTACAAGCTGGTGGAATTGGAACCGTAGCGGTCGATCTTCCTTACAAAAAACAAGGACATGCGAAGCGGATCATTCAGCATTTTATCTCAGAAGCTAGAGATAAAGGGCAAATCATCGCCCATCTATACCCGTTTCAGCCGTCTTTTTATAAGCGGATGGGGTTTGGGGTGGGGCCACGGTTGTCGACCTATCACTTTCATCCCTCACAGCTTCCTTCCTACAGTGAAGTAGAGAAGGTCGAAGTTTTGAATATGGATCATCAGGATGAAGTACAGGCATGTTATGACACATGGGCAAAAGAAAATCATGGGGCAACGGCGATTCCTCCGTATGGATTTGCTTTCCTCGAGAAAGAAGAGCTTCACACATTTGGAGTGAGGGAACAAGGTAGGCTTACAGGATATGTGACGCTTGAATTCAAGGAAGGCGATCACTTTTTACAAAACGATGTCCTTGTCAAAAACTTTTTTTTACACGTCGACAAAAGCTTACCGCGCGCTTATTCACTATCTACATAATCAAAAAGACCAGGTGCGCTCCATGTATTTCCCGACATTTGATCAGGAATTTGCTTATTCATTGAATGACCCTGTTCATGTGGATGAGCAGCTCATCTTTTCCATCTACCATAAAGTCAGTGAAGAAGGCCGGGGGTTGATGTATCGCATCTTGGATATTCCTGCTTTTCTTGAAAAAATAGGTGAGGTCAGCTTCGGAACGGATACAGTCAAGATCGGCTGGAAAGTGAAGGATTCTTTTTTTGGATGAAACGTACGATGCGGTCTGGCAGTTTACGAACGGAAAACCGGAGGCTACTAATGGAGAGGCTGAGGTGACGATCGAGATGGATATCGGCCATTTTTCTTCTTTAATCATGGGCTGCGTATCGCTCGAAAGTCTGTTGAGAAGTGGAGCGGCTGTCAGCGATGGACGTACGGTTGCCCTTTTTCAGCATCCGGATCAGCCGAAAAGCTGGACATTTTTCTAACTGAAACCATACCTATATAACATGTGAAAAGTATGAGGAGAGGGATCGATGAGAAAGAAAAATGTAGTAGGAGCTGTGGAGTATTTAGGAAGGGGCCCTTTTGAAAAAGTGCTTAAGGCTATCCGAATACGGTATGAAAGTATAGGGGAGACAGCAGGAACCATTTACACGACCCCGCTTTCATATGAAGAGCTTGCTGCACTGGCTGACTTTATGGATGTGAGTGTGTACACTTTGGATTTACAACGGAAACTTTCTTTAAAGAATTTTGAAGAAAAATTGAAGGCAAAATACCCCGGGGTGAAGCTTCAACAGTTGCTGAGCATGTATTTTGGTAAGGAAACCGTTCCGCTTTCGGATCGTAAATAAGATTCCCCGAAGGTTGACGAGGAGTGGATATGGGTATATAATAAGGTTAATTATTCTTGTTCGGTTAGGAATGAAAGCTAAAGGAACTTGAAAGTGACTTTCGTCTTGAATGAATAGGCAGAGCAATTATAGTAATACAATGTGGATCTTCATCCACGCAGGAGGTAACAACATGTTACAAGGTACAGTTAAATGGTTCAACGCAGAAAAAGGTTTCGGATTTATTGAAGTAGAAGGTCAAGACGACGTATTCGTACACTTCTCTGCTATTCAAGGCGAAGGATTCAAAACTCTAGAAGAGAACGAACAAGTTTCTTTCGAAATCGTTGAAGGCGACCGTGGCCCACAAGCGGCTAACGTTCAAAAATAAGTAAGTTAAAAAGACTTCCGACTCGTTCGGAAGTCTTTTTTTATGGCAAAATACTGATAAATTTGTGAAAGCCACTGATAAAAGCGCAAAACCCACCGATAAATACGCCAAACCAACTGATAAATGGCGAGAACCCACCGATAAACGGACAAAAGTCACTGATAGAATAAGAAGTTGCTAATAAAAGGGCAAAAGCTACTAATATATTGCGCAAAATGATAATAAAACCTACACCCCCTATAGCCCCAACAAAAAAAGCCAGACTCCCATAAAGAGTCTGGCTTTTGACCATTTACACCCACGTATAATCTTTTCCCCAGCTTTCCTGAGCAAGCTGTCGTATGCCATCAACGATGGAATTTTCCACTGCATACGCATCCCCTTGTTCGTAAGGATTGTAGTGGAAAGCGTATAGACGAGAAACGAATTCGTGGAAAGGAAGGGAGCTTTCGCCTTCCATTTCGCCATTCCCGATGACGCTTGGTTCAATGTTCTGACCCCAGTTTTGGGAGCCATCATTATTCGGGTTATAGAAGTAGATTCTTTCTTCACCACTCGGGTCTTTCGCGATTCTCGTAATCGAAACAGCGTGGAGCCCGAGCAGCTTGCCGTGAACGTTAGTGATGAAAATGCCTACAGGGTTTGGATAGATCAACTCATAGTCATCATTGTATTCTGTATGATGTGTGGCATAGAAAAGTTTAACGAATCCATTGTAATCCAGCACATATCCGGTAATTGGATCGAACACGGAACTGAATCCTTTCTGGACCCAGTTTCCATAAAAAGCCGGGTTGACCCAGCGGTGGCCGTCTTCTCCTCGCAAAGCAACCCTCGTCATCATTTCACTGTAGATCTTATCCAAATGTGGGACAAGGACAAGGGAGACAGGATCGAGCTCTTTATCAAGGTCCGGAGCAAGTCCGCCTTTTAGCTCTTTGGAATGAATAGGTGTTCCTTCGAAAGTGAAATCAAGGTCGCCATCACGTGCCGCACGCGGGATGATTTCGAGTAAAAATCCTGGCGCGTGCTGTGCCCATAAGCTGATGCCGCGGGCGGCCTGGCAGGTCGGATTGAATCCTTGACCGACGCCGAGCGGTTGACCGAGCACTTGGATGGTGCCAGCGACAAGAATGCTGTTCGCTGTGACACCTTCGCCCGTATTCGTCGTTGAATAAAGAGCGTTCCGTACATCCGGGCGGATATCAAGCTCGACCAATCGTCTTAGACCTGGTGCGACAGGGGAGTGTGACAATACCCCACGCTCAAGTAACATCGAAAGGCCATAAATGGCTTGACGGGTGCCAGGGGAAAATGGAAGCCCGAATCAACTGGATGACGAGTTCACGATGCTCTTCAAGGTTTGCGCTGCCTTTGCTGTTCAAGTTCAGTGCATAGGCGAGAAGCGCAGGGTTTCTTTTGCTCAAAAAGCGAATCAACGTCGCGTGATGTGGAGCTACAAGTCCTGTTTCCCGCATGGACTGAGCGAGTGAGACACTTTCAGAAATAAGGTCCGTACGCGTGAGGGTTTTCAACTGGGACCGATACGCATGGACATCATTAAATTGAGCACTCAGTTTAGAAGGCCCCTCAATGGCTGCGATGAATTGTTTCAGTTCGTTCTTCCCTTGCTCATCCGAATCGTGGTCGAGCATTTCCTTCGCCATCTTGATCATGGATACAATTCGCTTCACCATAATCGGCCGTTGGGCAGTAAGACGTTTGATTTCATTGATAAGGGTTTGGATCAGTGCGTTTGATGAAAGGTGATTGGATAGGAATTGAAACAAATTCCCTGCTTTTTCATCATTCTCATGCTTCTCGATTCTGGAACTTTCACTGGCATCCGGGAAGAGAAGGTTAAGGTTCAGGACCATCACTTCATTCAAAAATTCCTCCGCCATTTCAGGCGAAACATTCGGGTTTGTCGCTTGTCCTTTTGCCAAGGCAAGCATGCGAAGTTCGCTGAGGACTTCGATGATCATAGGCAGCCCCTTCGCTTTCAAAGAACCTGCAACTAGAGGGGGCTGCAGTTTCTCTGCTGATTCCCATGGACCATCTTGAAACACCCCGGCTTCTTCCAATCGACCCGCATGTTGAAATAAATTTTCAAAGCCTTCCTCTGCTTCTATCAGGCGGTTCGCTTCTTGGTAGACATCTGTCTGGTACTTGGATTTGGCGAAGGATGGAGCTTTATCTAATTGATCTAAAGCATAGATGAAACGTTCGACAAGGGCACTCGTCGTTTGAGGCATAAAACCTCTCCTTTCTCTATTGCTTGCGCTTATACGTAGAAATTGTATTGCTCGTATGTCTTCAGCAAATCGGTCATTTCTTCACTGTCACGGCCATAGAAAAAGATGGTTCCATAATGGTTTCCGAATCCGACGCGTTCGGCAACTTTTCCTTGAGGAGGTGTGAACATATCATGCTTCTCAAAGTAAGGGTGATCCTCAAGCTCTTCAGGAATCTTCAAGTCTTCAACATAATCCACATTCGGATGTACCATTAGGCACCCGGCATAGCTTTGGTAATCGTAAGGGTCTGGGAAGAATTCGCGGATTTCTTCTTCTGTTGTATTCGGATCACTGCAAAGGATTTGAGCTTCGTATGCGCTGAATCCATAAGCGCGCTCAATCAATTCGAAAATGTGACCCCCTGGTACGCGGGCTGCTACTTCTCCAAAGTGAAGCGTTCCGTCCTGGGTAATGAAGTATTCGGGATGGATGACGCCGTACTCGATCTCAAAAGCATCGACCAGTTGTTGGACTGCGCGTTCAATCAGTGGCCTTTTTTCCTCTAAGCTCGGGGAGGCCGGAACAAAGTTGGAATAGCCAAGCTTCACATACTCCGTAATATTGAGGAAGCGCACCTTACCTTTATGGATGAACGCTTCACAGGAGAATTCTTGTCCGTCAAGGTGACTTTCCATCAATAATGGGAAGTCAACATCTTGAATTCGTTCAATATCCTCATTGTTATAAATCGCTAAGTGACCGACAGAACCAGCCTTGTCCAATGGTTTGACATGTATCGGATCAAGGTGATCACCTTCCAGCTTCAACAAAGCTTCATTGACGCGTTTCAAGAAACGCTGGACATCATCTTTGTCACGGGCTTCTTCAAATACGCCGACTTTAATACCGGATATTTGTGCTTTCCGTTTCATCATTCCTTTGTCACGAAGCAATAAAGAACGGTTGAATACACGAGGATCTTCACGGAAACGAGCGTTGAGAGCCCCCGCCCATTCCACACATTCTTCATATAAAGGAACAGCAAGCTCGACACCCATGTCCTTCAATTGTTTATACAAGTGATCAGAGCTTTCATTGAGCTTGTTAAAGTCCCATCCTACAAACGGAATCTCGTGCTTTTCTGCATATCCTTCGAATTCTGCAGGTCCGACAACGACGAATGGACGATTCATGCGAGCTGCAGCCTCAATGGCCTGCACACTCCAGCCGACTAGAGCCGTGTAATAGGGTTTTGTTTTAACCGTCTCATCTACAGTCGCATTCAATTCAAGTTGATCTAAATCCATTTCGAACCTCTCCTTTGTCAGTGAAATATAAGTATAGGAAACTTTGACACTGTTACTCTTAAAGTATCAGAATAGGCCAAAAACTGTAAGCTTTAACCGCCCATTCGACAAAACTAGTGTTTCTTCTACAATGTATTGGTCCATAAAGATGTCATGCGGAGAGTCGATTTCCCGGGAAATAAAACGAATGATAGTTTAGGAAGTTTAAAAGAAGGGATTTACGTAAAAAGGATAATACTGAAAAAAGGAAGGTGCCTATGAATAAACAAAAGACCTATCAGGATCGTTTGAAGAACCTGGACCCTCGTAAAGCAGTGGAGCGTGGGCGGGCCTATTTCTCTGAAAAGGAATATGGAGAAAAGCTTCGTACGTACAGCAGTCGAATCGGTACTAAAATCGTCTACTATAGCCTGCTTCTGTATTATGCTTTCAAAAGCCCTGATACACCAAAGAAAGCGAAGTTGACGATTGCCGGCGCATTAGGATATTTGATCTTACCTGTCGATGTCATTCCAGACTTCATTCCAGTGGTTGGTTTTACAGATGATAGTGCTGTTATCATTTATGCTGTCTATCAAGTGCTCTCTCATATTGATGAACAGGTGAAAGAACAGGCGAAAGCAAGGCTCTTAAAGATCTTTAACGGCCAAGTGGATGTTGAAGATTTAGAAGATCCTGTACAGAAAGAAGACTAAGCAAGGAGACCGTTCCCAGGTTTCCTTGCTTTTTTCATGTTCCACAATCATGTATAATAAGCGTGTTTTGTAAAAGGGAGAAGATAGAATGACAGCTACATTTCAACACTTGAAAACGGATGGAGCCTTTTTCAAGTATTTAAATAAAAAGAATCAATATAAGCAGCCTGTTCGAGAGTGTATGATGCGGACGATGGCGAAGCTCCAAGATACAAACACGACCGAGCACCGCCCAGGGATGCTGCTAGGAAAGATCCAATCAGGGAAGACACGTACCTTCATCGGTGTGATGGGTCTCGCGTATGATCATGGCTTTGATTTGGTCATCCTTTTGACTAAAGGGACGAATGCGCTGGTCAGACAGACGTATGCCCGTCTTCACGAAGAGTTTGAAGGGGCCATCGGGCAGGATGCTCTGCAGGTTTTTGATATTATGAACATGCCTGATAATCTACGAAAATACGAATTGTCTCAAAAGCTGGCCCTGATCGTAAAAAAGGAGACCCACAATCTCGATCGCCTGCAGCAGGCAGTGATGGGAAAATACCCATCTCTTCAAAATAAACGCGTGCTTTTCATTGATGACGAAGCTGACTTCGCAAGTGTTGCTTACGAATACAAGCGGGAGCAAAATGTGAAACATATGCGGGTGATTGCATCAAAAATCAATAAGCTTAGAAAAGCACTCGACCGCCCAGCATTTTTACAAGTAACCGCGACTCCTTATTCTCTTTATTTGCAGCCGGAAGAAATGAAGGTCCATGAAGGGAAAGTGTTCGAACCAATCCGCCCGGCGTTTACAGAACTTGTACCTGTACATGACCGTTATATTGGTGGGAGTGTCTATTTTGACAAAAGTGAGAAAGACGGTCACCTTGCTTCTTACCTTTATCATGAAGTCGAGGAAAAAGAGCTTGAGGTTATGAAAAAAATGGATGGTCGTCGTGTGAAGATGGATCGTTTGTTGAGTCAGAAAAATATTACGAACATTCGGAGGGCGGTTGTGAACTTCATTGTTGGAACGAGCATCCGTCGTTTTCAGCAACGGATGAAAGGCCGAAGAGAACAAAAGTATTCCTTTATCATCCACACCGAACGCGGGAAAAATGCACACGCCTGGCAGGCCGAATTGATCCAAGGTTTCGAAACGTTGCTCATTGAGGCCGCCCGATCGGAATCGGAAGAGTTTCAAAGGCTCGTCCGTGAGTCTTATGACGACCTTATCCGTTCAGTGAACACACTGAAAAAGACACCGGCTCCTACTTTTGACGATGTTTATGAAGAGGTCCGTCATTCTTTGGATGAAGAATATTTGGTAAGCAGTGTCGTCAATTCGGAAAAAGATGTGACCGAACTCCTCGATCACAAAGGCGAGCTGAAGCTTAGAGCTCCGATGAACATTTTTATCGGCGGGCAAATCCTCGACCGTGGAGTGACGATTCACAACCTGATCGGCTTTTTCTATGGAAGGAACCCGAAATCTTTTCAACAGGATACAGTTTTGCAGCACTCCCGGATGTATGGAGCGAGACCTGCTGCAGACCTTGCCGTCACTCGTTTTTACACGACACAAAAGATCTACGCTGTTATGAAACGAATTCATGAGTTTGACCGGGAACTGAGGAACGCTTTTGAACGTGGCGGGCACCATAAAGGTGTTGTTTTTATTCAAAGAGACCTAAACGACACCATTATGCCATGCAATCCTAACAAGATATTGTTATCAAGCCTTACGATGATTAAACCACACAAGCGAATGCTGCCAGTCGGTTTCCAAACGGGGTATAAAACGCATATCGAAAAAACGATACGCAGGATCGATCAGCTAGTCAAAAAAACTGTGAATCATGCCCGTGCGACCAAAGATGGTGCCTATCTTATTCCAGTAACGAGTGCTAAGGAAATACTCCGTCTCGTTCATGACACGCTGGAAATGGAAACAGGCTATGATTTTCATCTCGATGAATATGAAGGGGTTCTGGATTACTTGAGTTCGGAAGCGCAGGAAGATGCCTTTGTCTGGCTACTTACAAAAACGAACAGGCAGATTCGTCGCTTCAAACAGGATGGAAAGTTCGAAAATTCCCCTGATACCCCAGGTAAAGGAACAGGGGAACTGAAGGTGGCAAGAAAAGTCGCTCAACAATATCCGGCTTTGATCATGCTTCGTCAGGAAGGGAAAAAAGAACATGGTTGGCGTGGGGCGCCATTCTGGTGGCCGGTCCTCGTTGCTCAGGCCGAGACAACTCCAACTGTGTACGCGAATAAGACGATCCATGACTAGGGAAGAAGTCTGACCAATGGGACGATTGGTACAGGCTTTTTTCTATTCCATTCATACGGGTTGTTGTATAATAGGAAAATATATAGATGTCGAAAAAAGGATGGAGGTGGAAGCAATGGAAGTGGTTGGTGAATACAACGAATGGTTGGTGCTTTTGTCAGTAGTCGTATCTATCTTGTCTTCTTATACAGCTTTACAAATTGTTAACCGAATGGCCTCCGTTCAGCGTACGAGGTATAAATGGCTGATACTAGGAAGTCTGACTTTCGGTGGTGGCATTTGGTCGATGCATTTTATTGCCATGCTTGCTTATGACATGGGCATGCCTGTTGTATATGACGTTGCTCTGGTTGTTTTAAGCATATTAGCTGCTGTTGCTTCCAGCTTCACCGCCTTTTTTATTATTAGTAAAGGGTTGGATAAGAAGGTCTGGCGGTTTACGGGAGCGCTGTTGATTGCTTTGAGCATCGTGTCCATGCATTACATTGGGATGGATGCCATGAAGATGAATGCTTGGATCGAGTACAATCCATGGCTGGTGGCTGCATCCGGAGCTATAGCGTTAGCTGTTTCTTTTGTAGGGTTACGACTCTTTTCCTTGTATGCACACAAAGAGAAGGGCGATAACAAAAGGGACCACATAAAAGGGTGGGGAAGTTCTACTTTCATGGGGATGGCTATCTGTGGCATGCACTATACGGGGATGGAATCGGCTACCTTTTATATGGAATCAAACCAATCGCCGATAAGTGGTCCTGTTGTTGACCCGACAATGCTCGCCTGGTTGATCGCTGGTGGAGTTCTCTTAACCATCGGATTTCTAATTGCGTTGATCAAATTTGATACAGAGATGGAAACGACAAACACACGTCTTGAAGTGGCGAACGAGATGTATCGTTCTATTTTGGAATCCGCCAACGATGCCGTTGTAACTTCAGATGAAAATGGGATTGTTCTTGCCTGGAACAAATCAGCTGAGCAAACGTTTGGCTATAAGGCTGATGAAATGATTGGTGAGCTTTTAACAAAAGTGATGCCCGCACATTTTAGAGGGGCGCATCAACAAGCCATTGAGAGGTATACTCAAACCAAAAACGCTCGTGTGATCGGAAAAACCGTGGAACTTGAGGGTTTAAATAAAGATGGATCGACCTTTCCAATGGAGCTTTCATTATCAACAGTGGAAGATGAAGAAAGCACGTATTTCACAGGCATCATCCGGGATATTACTGAGCGTTTCGAAAATGAAAAACGGATCCGTGAATTGGTGTACAAAGATGACCTGACCCATTTACCTAACCGGCGAGCTCTTTATGAACAATTGGCTGGGTATATTCAGGACGTCCAAGAAAACCTGGCTGTCATGTTTTTGGATTTTGACCGGTTTAAGCAGGTCAATGACGTGTATGGCCACCGGATGGGGGACTTGTTGCTAAATGAAGGGGCTGTACGGGTGAAATCCCTCCTGACCCAAAGAGATCTCCTGGCCAGGCAGAGTGGGGACGAGTTTATCATTGTTCTCCCCGACACAGGTGCGGAAGGGGCAAAAGAAGTGGCGGAGTTGATCATAGAGGAAATTGCCACTCCCTTTACAATAGAAGATAGAGACCTTTATATTTCAGGTTCGATAGGTATCAGTCTCTATCCAGAGGATGGCACCACTCCCGATCTTCTTTATCAAGCGCGCAGATACATCGATGTATCAGGCAAAACAAATGGGCGGAGGACAGTATTGTTTTTATACGGAAGAAATGGATCAGCACATCACTCGGAAACTCCAACTGGAAAACGGGCTGAGGAAAGCCGTTGAAAAAGAAGGTATTGATGTGTATTACCAACCGCAAGTAGACGTTTATTCCGGGAAAATTATTGGCTTCGAAGCCCTGGCTCGCTGGAGCCACCCGGAGCTTGGTTTCATAGGCCCGGACGAATTCATCCCTCTGGCAGAAGAGACGAAGTTAATCGTCCCTCTTGGAGAGCGAATCTTGTTCGAAGCTTGTCACCAATATCGCCAATGGATGGATGAAGGGCATGACCTGGAAAGAATCAGTGTCAATTTATCAGCGATCCAGTTCATGGACCCAACGATTGTATCTACGGTTGAACGTGTAGTTAAAGAAACGGAGATCCGACCTGAACATTTGGAGATTGAACTTACTGAAAGTATTGTACAGGATTCCGTACAGGCACTGCCCGTTATGAACCGTATGAAAAACATGGGGATTCAACTCGCCTTGGATGATTTCGGAACAGGGTTTTCATCACTCAGTTACTTGAAAGACTTTCCGTTAGATACGTTGAAAGTGGATCGGTCATTTATTCAGACCATTCATGAGAATGAAAAGGACCGGGCTGTTGTGGACACTGTCATTCAATTAGCAGAGCGTCTCGGGTTAAGTGTCATCGCAGAAGGGGTCGAAACAGAAGTCCAGCTGGAGTATCTCCGCAGCCGTGGGTGTGCAGAATATCAAGGCTATGTATTCAGCAAGCCGTTAAACAAAACAGAAGCAAGTGCTCTTTTAACTCGTTCGATGGCTATGTAGTAAACACATAGGTGTGTTAAAAAGAATATGGCAGGATTATTGAAGGCTCAGTTTCGAGATGTGTCCGGGGTTCGTTGCAGGGTTGAGTGTCAGGGGTGGCTGGGCAGCTACTCGCTTTCCTGTGGGGGAGCGCCGAGCTTCCTCGGACTGCGTCCTGCGGGATCTCGCCTATCTTCTTCTCCCACGGGAGTCTAGCAGCTTCCCAACCACCCCTTTCGATGTATGAGTAAAACGAACCCCTTTGCTCAAAGAGACTGCCTTCCACACTTCCATTAAGCTTGAAAGCTTCTTATTCCAGAAGTGGTTTCGGGACACTTATAAAAATAAGGGGCGGAGGGAAACGGTGAGACTCCTATGGGACGTGTGGGACAGGTGAGACCCCGGAAGGCGTAGCCTGAGGAGGCTCACCGCCCGCCCCATGGAAAGCGAACTGTTTCCCGTAGCCCCGAAACTCACGCAAACATCTCGGAACTGAGTCTTCAAGTAAAGGGAGCGTTTGTGTAAGTTTTAGGATAGAAAAAAAGACCCAGGGCATGGGTCTTTTTCTATTTCTTATTTCTCAATAGGCTCATCAAATAAATCTGTAAACTTGGCGACGTTCTCGTAACTGAATTCGAACGCCATACGGACTTCACCAAATCCAGGTTGATAGAAATATCCCTGAACTTCGTAACTGCCCGGGTTTTCTCTGACTTTTGTGAGATGGAAGTATCTTTGGATGAACTGGGCCATTTCCTCCAGTTTCTTATTCCGTACCTTGATCCATTGGTCTCTTAATTCTTCTGTTGGAAAGTCAGATTCTTTTAACATTTGCTCACTCCTCTAAGGAAATCAAAGCTATGAAACTGTTTGTTACCATTATACTATAAAAGCTCACAGTGATTTTCAACTACTATCCCAAAAATATGACTCTCTCCTTAACCTCTAAAAGCTTATGAGCATGTGAACTAGATTATTAGTCGTTTTTGAGTGAGTATCATTTTGAGGGGAGTTTTGAAAATACACTTTACCTTTACGTAACGTTACCCTTTATAGTGGGGTTTGAAAAGGGGGATTCCTTTATGAAGATTACCGAAGTAGCGAAGAAATTAGAAACAACGCCAAGAACGATACGCTTTTATGAAGAAAAAGGATTGATTTCACCTGAAAAAGCAAGCAATGGGTATCGTATGTATACAAACGAAGATGTAAGAGGATTGCGTACCATTTTGGCTTTGAGGGAGGTCGGTCTGTCGATGGCCGAGATAAAAAAAGCAATGACGGAGAATGATGACTTTACGGATTATTTACATACTCAGCGTTCACTCCTTTATGAGGAAATGCTCCAGATCAGAGACATGGTGACAACGGTAGACCGTATGATCGAGAAAAGTGGGGAAACAGGTGAGGAGGAACATATGATGGATATGGCACGTGAGTTAAAGGGATTGAAAGAAAAGCGAACCATCTGGCGCGATCGTTGGAATTTTGATGATCAAGCGAAAGATTACGATAACAACATTAAAACAACGGGTTATCATTTCAATGTTCATAAAGATTATGATGAGGCTCTTAAGAAGCTCCATGCATGGGTGGATGCATCACACGGGGAGAGAGGTGTAGATATCGGAGCAGGTACAGGAAACTTAACGGGACTATTTTTGCGGCAGGGCATTCCTATGATTGCTGTTGATCAGTCGAAAGAGATGTTGAAGGTGTGTACCGAGAAACACCCTCAAACCCAAACACGCCTCGGGCATTTCCTTTCTCTGCCCTTACACGATAAAGCGGCGGATTTCGTTGTCTCCAGCTATGCGCTTCATCATTTAACGGATGAGGATAAGGAGCTTGCCCTTGCAGAAATCGATAGAGTTATAGGGAATAGTGGGCGAGTGGTGATCGCAGACTTAATGTTCAAAGATGCTTCAAATCGAGAGGACGTTCTCCGCACCTATCAAGAATCAGGAAACGAAGAAGCGGTGGAGGCGATTAAAGATGAGTACTATGCGGATCGTTCACGCTTGATCAGATGGTGGGAAAATCACGGATATGATGTGAAAGCCTATCAGTTCAATCCGATTCTCCACCTGCTCTATGCTCAAAAGAAGGAAAGGAGGGCATCTAATGAATGACTACATTCAAACCATGCGCCAAATGATCGGCAACGAAACATTGCTGACTGTCGGCTGTGGTGCAATGATTGAAGATGCCAATGGCCGTATTCTCCTGCAAAAGCGTTCTGATCATGGAATGTGGGGCATTCCGGGAGGGCTTCTTGAAATTGGAGAGACCTTCGACTCGGCGGTCAAACGGGAAGTGAAGGAAGAAACCGGGCTAGACTTGAAGGCAATGGAGTTATACGGCATTTATTCAGGTGAAAATGGTTTTGCTACCTATGCGAACGGAGACAGAGTATTCAGTGTGCAGATCGTCTTTCGCAGCATCTTTTATGAAGGAACATTAACGACGAATCACGAGAGTAAGAGGCAGGCTTTCTTTCATGCAGAGGAGATACATGAAAGTCTTCTCAACCCTCATCAGGCGCCGTTTATTCGCGATTGGATGAAAGGTACAAGTCCCCCGGTGATTCGCTGATGAAATCCTTTTCTTTCTTTCCACAAATTTTCCACATTTGTAAGAAAGACAAAATATTCCTTGAAAAAGCCTTGGCATGACAGTGTTCTGTAGATGTTTAGTGTAGGTGGGAAGGTGTGACCACCGATATGGGTGTGTTTACAGACGGTGGTTCCGTGTTACAATGGCTAACACAACGATGAATAAAGGAGTAATGACATTGAATAAGAAATGGTTATTAAGTTTACTATTTGTAGCGTTCGTTTCTTTACTTGCTGCCTGCGGTAACGATGAAGGCGCTTCTGATGATAAGGAAAAAGAGAAAGAAAAAGAAGAGAAAACCGAACAAGCAGAATCCGGTGAACAACCTGAAGCACCTGAGCCGGATCTTGAAGGTGTTCCGGAAGTAGTCGCTAGTGTAAATGGTACTGAAATTAAAAAAGAAGAATTTGAAACGACTTATAAAGGACAGTTCCAACAAGCAGCGATGCAGTCTCAAATGACAGGGCAGGAACTTGATCAGGATCAACTGAAGAAACAAGTAGCAGAAAGCTTGGTAGGACAAGAGCTGTTGATGCAGGAAGCGAACAATCGTGAATTCACAGCTTCTGAAAAAGAAGTAAACCAGACACTTGAGGAGTTGGCTAAGCAACAGCAAGTTGGTTCCGCTGACGAATTCCTTGCTGCGCTTGAAGAACAGGGAATGAGTGAGAAGGAAGTAAGGTCTCAAATTCAGACTCAAGTTAAAATTGATAAGCTTATTGCTGAGGAAGCTGGAGATGTAAAACCTTCAGAGGAAGAAATCAAAGAAGCTTATGACAAAATGAAAGAACAGCAAGAGAGCATGGATACGGAACAAGAAGTACCATCTTATGAAGAAGCAAAACCAACGATCGAACAGCAGCTGACTCGTCAAAAAGAAGGACAAGCTACTCAAAAACTTGTCGATAATCTTCGCGAAGAAGCAGACGTTACAGTTAATCTATAAAACTAAACAAAAAAACCAGACCCTGCAGGGTCTGGTTTTTTTGATGAATTTAATTTGGATACTGGATGAAATTGTAAGACCTGGTCACCCATAAAATGGGTGACCAGGTCTTACATATTCTTACATATTCTTACATATTCTTACATATTCTTACATATTCTTACATATCACGTTCGTTATATAAACATGGATACGAAGATGGCTGTGATGAAACTTGCTAGTGTTCCTCCGACGATAGCTTTTAGTCCCAGTTTGGCGACTTGGGATTGTTTGTTTGGGGCTAGAGAACCTAGACCGACAATTAATTGACCGATGGATGAGAGGTTAGCAAAGTTACATAGGGCGACAGACATGATGGCGACTGTCTTTGGTGATAATTGATCAACCATCTCTGTCAAATTGCCATAAGCGATGAATTCATTCGCTGCAAGTTTCGTTCCAATTATTGAAGCAGCCTGGAAGGCATCTGATATAGGAATTCCGATGAGAATAGCGAATGGGTAAAATAAGAATCCGAAAATAGTCGATAGATCCGTGTTGACGAAACCTAACAGCCCGTTGACCAGGGCGATCATACTGATGAAAGCAATCAATAGTCCACCGATATTTAACGCAAGCTTCACTCCGCTTACGGCACCATCAGAAATAGCTTCAAATACATTGGCGTGACCAGATTCAGCCATCTGTATTTCCTCATTCAGTTCAGATGTTTCCACTTCAGGCTCAAGCAGCTTGGCTACCACCAGGGACACGAATGGTACGCTGAAAATAGAGATTAATAGATACTTCAAATCTATACCCATTCCTACATAACCGACCAGGATGGCTCCACTTGCTGAGGCAGTTCCTCCGACCATAATCGCAAAGGTTTCAGAACGAGTCATTCGTGCTAAGTATGGCTTAACGAGTAAAGGTGCCTCTGCCACACCGAGAAATGTATTTCCGACAGCACTGAAGGACTCAACTTTGGATGTTTTTAGCAACTTTCCAATGATTGTTCCTAAGAATTTCACAATCAAAGGGAGCAGGCGGATGTGATAAAGAGCAGAAATCAGGGCAGATATAAAAATTAGTGCGCCTAAAACGTTGATGGCAAACAAAAAGTTGATATCTGTTTGAGCAAATAACGGACCAAATACAAATTCAATCCCTGCAGAGCTGTAATCAATCACGCTTTGAATAAAGAGGGCAGCTTTCTTTAACAGCTTTTGTCCGATCGAAACATTGAGCATAGTGTACACAAATATACCCTCCAAAGCTAAACCGACAAGAATGGTGTGCCATTTTACCATTTTCCGGTTGCTGCTGAGCAGCCAAGCTAAAGAAACGATGACAAATAACGAGAGTAGTCCTGTAAGAATGTTCATGATGTGTTCCTCCTTGGAATAGTTTACGGATTCCTTCTTGTGGAGGTAGGATGTCTGACAACCTAATGTGAATAAAAAACCTCTTTCCATAGTAAAAAGGAAAGAGGTAGAACAGGTCATAAAAAACGGCCTGAAATTATCTTTCCTTATAGTCCGGCCATTTACGGTAGCCAGGTAGAGACTTGTGGACCATATTTCCACATTTATATAAGGAATCCGTATGAAGTTGATAGTTTGAAAGTCTAGCAGATGAAAAAGAATGTGACAAGACATTGGTGTAATGTTGTAAAATACGGAATATTCTAACTGGTCATAGAAGACTCTATAAAATAAAAGCTTATGTGCGAGGGTGATTTCTCTAAACAATGGTTTTTTCAAGATCGTTTGTTCCGGCAACGGAAGGTAGAGTTTTCATATTTCTTCTAAGGGAAAAGGATGTAGTGTACAATAGATGCTACTGACATTTCGTTTGTACGATTTAAACTTGTAAAAATGTAAAACCTGAACAAGGAGAGGGACGCTTATCTTCTACCCTCTTGTTTAAAATTTGTGTCCATCATTCAAGGAGGAATCGCCCCGTGATCATTGCGATCATCTTTTTGCTGTTCGTGTCGCTTTTCTTCTCAGGAAGTGAAACGGCTCTTACGGCAGCTAACAAAATGAAGCTCCAATCGAGAGCTAAGAAAGACGATAAAAAAGCAGGTAAGTTACTAGATTTACTCTCACACCCCAGCGAATTCATCACTACTATTTTAATTGGGAATAATATCGCTAATATTCTGTTGCCGACACTTGTGACAACACTAGCCATTCAATATGGTTTCAGTGTGGGGGTGGCTTCTGCCATCTTGACGGTAATCATTATTATTTTTTCAGAGGTCATTCCGAAATCGGTGGCCGCTGCTTTTCCGGATCGCATTGCTTTGACTGTTTACCCAGTCATTCGTTTTTTTGTGATTCTTTTCAAACCTATTACTATTGTCCTGAACAGGTTAACAGGATTTATAACGAATGCATTATCGAAAGGACAGGCAAGTGAATCTTCTATTTCAAAAGAAGAGCTTCGTACCATGGTGGACATTGCGGACTCCGAGGGGACGTTCAATGAAGCAGAATCCCATCGCATCAAAGGTGTGCTTGATTTTTATAATTTAAACGTAAAAGATGTGTTGAAAACACCACGGGTTGATATGATTGCCATTGATAAGGAAGCTACTTTCGAAGAAGTCCGTGATATGGTCGTCCAACATCCATTCACCCGGTATCCTGTCTATGGGGAGGATATGGATGATATCATCGGTGTTTTCCACTCAAAGTATTTGATTTCGTGGGCGATGGAACCGGAAAAACCATTTATGGATTATACGTATAAAGATCCGCTGGTCGTCTATGAGTTCCATAAGATTGAATGGGTGTTTAGGAAAATGACGAAAGAGAAGAAGCACATGGCCATTGTTTTGGATGAGTATGGGGGGACCGAGGGTGTTCTTACCCATGAAGATGTTATTGAAGCAATGATCGGCTTGGAAATCGAAGATGAAATGGATGTAGAGAGAGATTCAATCATAGATAAAATTTCAGAAACCGAATTGATTTGTGATGGGAAAATTACCTTGCGTCGTCTGAATTCTATTTTTGATACAGAAATCCCGGAAGAGGAAGATGTCCTTGCGGGTTATCTGATCAAAGAATTCAATGATTTCCCTGACGAAGGGGATGTATTGGAACAAGCGAATCTAACGTTCAAAGTGTTGGAGATTGAAGGGCGTATGGTGCGGAAAGTACAGATCATTAAGTGATTTTAGGAATGAAAAATAGGAAAGACCCGGTCGATATCGCATAGGACCGGGTCTTTTGACGTTTATTCTCTTATAGGTGCATCGAGTTCGTGGTCTTTCACTTCGGCCTGTGGCAGCAGGATCCTTTCAAAATCGAAAGCATTCAGTTCAACATCGTCTCTCACTTTGTTCGGTAAGTCTGGATTAGCAAGTGCTCCAGTACCTATGGATACTAAATCGGCTTGGCCTGAGTCTAGAAGGCTTTCGGCACGTTCTTTCTCTTGGAGCTGCCCGTTAGCGATGACTGTGATACCGCCATAAGTCTTAGCTGCACCGGCAAGCGTCTTGGATCCTTCACCGAAGGAAGGGGCTGTCGCATCGCCATCTGTGACGTGGATGTAATCCAGTCCCATCTTTCCTAATGCACCGAAGATCTGTTTCGCTTCTTTTTCACCACCGGCCCATTTGTGAGTTTGGTCGGCGACTTTACCTTGAGAGATACGGATTCCGATGATGAAGTCTTCTCCAACTTCTGCTAGGATTTCATCAACGACTTCCAACACAAAACGCAGGCGGTTTTCAACCGATCCCCCGTACTCATCCTCACGTTTATTCAAGTAATCCGTTATAAATTGATCCAGAAGATAGCCGTTGGCTCCGTGAATTTCCACTCCATCAAAACCAGCTTCTTTAGCACGGCGGGCACTATCGACAAAACTCATTTTCACCTCATCAAAATCCTGGTCATCCATCGCTCTAGGAGTTTGGAAAGGACCAGACCCTCCATAGAACCCTAGCTGCTCCCCTTTTGGAGCGATTGCAGAAGGAGCGATGGTTTCATTCGTGTACGCATTGCCCTGGCTTTGTCCGCCGGCATGCATCAACTGGGCGATGATGATCGAACCTTCGTCCTGCACGGCTTTCACTACAGGTTTCCAAGCGTCTGCTTGAATATCAGTCGTAAGGCCTGGCTGGTTGTTATAGCCTTGACTGAAGCTTTGGTCTGTATAGATGCCTTCCGTAATGATGGCACCAAATCCACCTTTGGCAAAACGCTGGTAATATTTTTTCATGCGGTCGTTCGCCCGGCCGTCCGCTTCGGCACTAATTCTAGTCATCGGCGCTACGACATATCGGTTGTCTAATTTTTTGCTGTCTAGTTTATAGGAATCAAATAACAAGGAACATCCACCTTTCTTCTGATCATTATTTTAAAGGTTACTTGATTTTTATCTCAGCTTCAAAATAAATGCTCAGCTTCACCCTATTCAGGTACTCCGTCCTATGAATTTTAAATAAAATACTAGCCGCCTGGCTATCGCATAAATTTACTTTCGCGTTACAAGCTAATAGCAGTGAATTTATAAAGGGAAGGGGAGAACCCATGTCGCGGATGGAGAGCAAAGAACGCTTTCTTACTGATAATTTGGATCAGAATGTCGAGCTTATTCAACAAGGTTTTTATCACACAGAAGACTTAGTCGTGGAAACCGTTGTTTTTGGGCATAAAAAGGCTCAACTCCTTTACATTGATTCACTTGTTGCCAAGGATAAGGTAATGGATTATATCATCCGCCCGCTCAAATTAAGTAAAGAAAAAAATGCCCTTGAATCCCTTCAAGTGTCTGAGGATAAGCAGACGACTACGGTTCACACACTAGTTTCTGAACTTTTAAGTGGAAGCTGTGCCTTATTATTAGATGGGGAAGAAAAGGCCATTTTAGCTGCTGTACCTGTGGAGGAAAAACGTGCGATCAAAGAACCTGACTCTGAGCACATCATTAGCGGCCCGCACGATGGATTCGGAGAATCGGTAACTACAAATATGATGCTTTTGAGGAAAAGGATCAAAGCTCCTTCTTTTAAAATGAAAAAGTATGTCTTTGGCCATTTGACTGATACAAATGTTGCGCTCATGTACATTGACGAGGTCATTGATCAGAAGGTTCTACATCATATTGAAGAAAAATTAAACAGCGTTGACCTTCAAGAATTGCAGACCTCGACAGGTCTGTTGGAAGTAATTCAGGATAACAAGCATTCTCCGTTTCCTCAGGCCTTAAGCACAGAAAGGCCGGATCGTGCTGCTTCTTATTTGCTTGAGGGAAAAGCCGTTCTAATTGTCGATGGCACACCGGAAGTGCTGGTTTTGCCGACGACCTTCTTTGCTTTCTATCAATCGGTTGATGACTACACGATGCATTGGATCGTCGGGTCGTTCTTCAGGATTCTCCGGTTAATTTCGTTTTTGATTGCCGTGACGCTTCCAGCTATGTATATCGCTATCGTTAGTTTTCATCCGGAAATTTTACCGCTTGGGCTGTTGTACAGTATTCGAACGTCTATTGAATATGTGCCTTTTCCACCAATATTGGAAGCATTTCTGATGCAGATTATTTTGGAGGTTTTAAAAGAAGCGGCTATTCGTCTGCCTTCACCCATTGCGCAGACAATCGGGATCGTTGGAGGTCTTGTTATCGGAACAGCTGTAGTGGAAGCGGGCCTCGTATCGAATACGATGATCGTTATCATCGGCCTTACAGCCATCGCCTCTTTTGCCGCTCCGTTTAACCAGATGGCTGTTATCTCCCGGCTGCTCGGTTTTGTTTCAATGATTGCGGCCTTTTTGTTCGGTTTATTTGGAATCGCAATCATTTTAATGGCGATCCTCATTCACTTGTGCAAACTGGAATCGTTTGGAGAACCTTATTTCGCCCCTTTAGCTCCATTAAGAACAAATGAAATGGGGGACTTTATTCTTCGTAAATCAAATAAAAACGGGGCATCTTCAAGCAAGGAGGGAGTTCAATGATTAATGGGCGGTTGCTCTCAAAACTTCAGATTTATTTGATGATCATTCAAGCACAGTTGGGAATAGGTCTTCTTTCGCTGCCCAATTTATTGGAGAAGGAAGTGGAACAAAATGCCTGGATGCCCGTCCTTGTTGCTGGTGTGCTTGTTCAACTTACATTGATTATCTATTGGCTGTTAATCAAACGGTTTCCAGGCACGTCCTATCATGAAATTCCCGTGCTTATTACAGGTCCGTATATTGGAAAAGCCATCAATACAATCAACTATATGGGCTTTTTAATCATTGGGACGTATTCTATGATCCTTCTGGTGAATTTGGTAAATAACTGGCTGCTCCCTTTCACACCTGTATGGGCCATCGCCTTATTGATCATTGCACTCAGTATGTATTTAGTCGTTCAGGACTACCCGGTCGTTGCTCGTTATTTAGTTGTACTATCTGTGGTGCTCATACCAGTCTTTATCTTTTTGCTGCTTATTCTATTTCAAAACCCTCTTGAAATGCGTAATTTGATGCCGGTTGGAGAATCAGGATTTATTAAGGTTATCAAAAGTTCTGAAGTGGACTTGTTCGCGGTATTAGGATTTGAACTGATGTTATTTATCGGGCCGTATGTACATATGAAACATTCAAAACTATTACGAACGGTATCACTCTCCAACGCTACGATCACACTGATTTACTTTGTTGTCATTGTTCTTTGTGTGATGGTTTTCAGCGCGGATGTCCTGAAGCAGATAAGGGAGCCTGTCCTTTATTTGATGCGTTCTCTATCATTTCGAACTGTTGACCGTATCGATCTACTGTTTGTATTTATGTGGCTCAGTCCGATGACGGCATCAGTGATTATTTATTTACTGATGGGCAGTAAAAGTCTTGCGAACGAAGGGAAGCCCTTCCAACGGATCGTTTTTATAAGCGGGGGGATCATTTATCTATTGGTTGTCTCAGCTTCATATGATGAACAAGCTTTTCAACTGTATGAACAAATCTTGAAATACACCATATATGCTGTTGTATTCTTTCTTCCTTCCTTGCTCACTCTCTTATCCTATCTGTTGAAAAAGAAGAAGGTGAACACATGAGAAAAGGGATGCTTCTCTTATTATCTTTATTGTTGCTTGCCGGCTGCTGGGACGAGGAAAATTTAAGCGACCGGCGCCTCATTAACGGCATCAGCTTTGACCTTTCTGAAGAAGACCCAAACCTTATTAAGGGAGGCATACGTGCCCTTAACATTCAATCTCAGGGCGGAGGGAGAATCGAAGTGAAAGATGAGTTGTTAACGACGGTAGGACCGACAACAGGAGAACTTGGGCATGAGATTAAGAATTATGTGCCTGGACGTCTGGATGTTACGAAAACATTCATCATTTTTTTAGGCGATGAGCTCTCGAAAGAAGGAATCAGTCCATTACTGGAGACGTTTTATCGCGGTAACCTCGGGTACTTGCCTGCGAAAGTGGTCGTAGTGAAAGGGGAAGCATTAGAAGTTCTAAGTATTAATAATGACGAGAGTCCAATTGCGTTTCGTGTATTGAACGGTGTTCGTTCAGCAGAAAAGAACACACTCCTTCCAAAAGTAACCTTGTTCACGCTATGGAATACAATGGGTGATGAAAGAATTGACCCTGTCCTCCCCCTCGTTGAAAAAGAGGACGGCATGCCAAAGATCATCGGTTTAGCTCTTTTTGATCAAGACAAATACACAGGGAGGGATTTGGACACTAAGCAGACTACCCTTTTAATGCTTATGCGAGATGATCTAGGTTTTACAGCAGATGTTTTTATTCCATATGAGAAAAATCCCCAAAAGACGTATCGGTTATCCATCATGGGCCTAGAGAGAGAACTAAATACTAAACTCTCCAAAGACGGGACGTTTACGAGCACTATTGATCTTAAGATCAAAACAGAGATTAACGGGAATCCACTTAGAGATTCAGACCTCAATGGTATGGAAGGACAAGCAGACGAAGTGTTGACAAAAAGAATGGAGGAAATCATAAAAATCCTTCAGGAAGTCCATAGTGACCCTTTAGGAATCGGGATGGAAATAGCGTCGAAGTACCCGAAGGAATGGAAACGTCTTGACTGGGAGAAAGAGTATAAAGAGATGGAAATCAAGTTGACTGTAGTAGTGGAAATTGAAAAGACCGGAGGATTGCTTTAAATGAAAAAAGTCCTGTGTGACAGAAACTCACACAGGATTTTTGTTTAAGCAAATTGCTTCAAAGCGCGGTACATTTCCTCACCCTCATCATTCAATACATGACCATTCCCATGACAACGACCACATTCCGTGCTGTAACTCGTTTCTTCAACTGCCATTTTCCATGCCGTCTTTTCACTCGCATGATTGACACGGCTGTAGTGGTCCATGATCATATTCGCTTTGCTGTCATCATATTCCTTATAGGCTCCGGTTCCATGGCAAAGGGGACAGACGTTGTAAAGATGACTCACCGTTTTTGTATTCAAAAAGAACACATCCTTTTGATTTGATATAGTTAAATTATGATTGATTTTATGGAATATTCAGACTAATTGCAATAGGTTTTGGACAAATAAAAAAGAAAAAAAGTCATTCGTTCACAGATTTGTGAAAAATGCCTACTGTTATTAAGAAAATATATATTCCAGAATCATAGGAATGAGAGAAGCGAAAGGTCATCCGATTTGAGGATGACCTTTCGCGCCAAAGAGCGGTCGAGTCGCGCCAAAGAGCGGTCGAGTCGCGCCAAAGAGCGGTCGAGTCGCGCCAAAGAGCGGTCGAGTCGCGCCAAAGAGCGGTCGAGTCGCGCCAAAGAGCGGTCGAGTACCAAAAAAGCCACCGGGATGATCCCGGTGGCGACTGCCTTACATTCTATTATTTACCGATAAACATTTGTGTCCAGTAGTTTCCGTCTTCGGCATGACCTACACCAATGTGAGTGAAGTCAGGGTTCATGATGTTTTCACGGTGACCTTGACTGTTCATCCAGCCTTGGACAACTTCTTCTGGAGTTGTTTGTCCCATGGCGATGTTCTCACCAGCTGTACGGTAGTCAATGCCGTAAGACTTCATCATGTCAAATGGAGAACCGTAATTCGGGCTGTTGTGAGAGAAATAGTTGTTTTGCTGCATATCAAGAGACTTGTCTTTTGCAACTGCACTTAGTTCAGTGTCTAGTTTCAGTGGAGCTAGTCCTTGTTTTTCACGTTCTTGGTTCGTCAACTCTACGACTTGTTTTTCAAATGCAGATACTTCAGATGTTGCCTCTTCTTGTGTGTTTTCTTCTTTTTGTACTTCTTCTTCAGCAGGCTGCTCTGGTGCAGGAGCTGGTTCAGCTTCCGGTTTTGGAGCAGGTGCTTCTTGTTTAGGTTCTTCTTTTTCAGGTGTTTCTGCTTTTGGCTCTTCTTGTTTAGGCTCTTCTTGTTTCGGTTGTTCTGCTGGTGCTTGTTGATATTTTTGCGAGAACTGATCAAAGAAAGATTGGAAATCTACCTGTTGAAGATTGTTATTCTTCAAAGCTTCTTCATTTTCAGTGATCCAGTTGTTCAATTGACCGGAATCTATTTGAATCGTTTTTGTTTCTACTTGTACGTTTTGCTGTACTTCACCTGTTGATGCAAGGGAAGTGGCTGGTGATGCTAGTAAGGATAGAGCGAGCGCTCCTGTTACAATCAATGATTTTTTCATCATGTTGAAAATTCCTCCTTGAAACCTTTGTTTTTTGGAACGACTCCATCGTACCACTGAACTTTTGTAACATAGGAGGATGATATTTCCATAAGTTAATAAGAGAAGATTGTTAGATTCGAAAGTGAACATTTCTCCCTTTAATCTCAGGGATTTTTGAAAAAACTTTTTAAGCTCTAATTTGGAATAAAAATCCTTCAGATAGATATTTTACTAGTTTACCTGGGTTGACAGACTTTTGAGAAAGGTCTGTTTTTTACGAGTATGACAGCAGTTTTACAAAGATTAGTATGGGATTAAAGCCTTCAGGAGAGGATAGACTCCTTTTGCAATACGTGGTCAAGGAAGACCTTGTTTTTCTTATGAACACTTCCTCGATATGAATATGTTCAAAAATCCTTGTTGCTGTATAAATGGTGCCGAGCATCAAAAGTAAGGAAGAAACGATATTCTCTTTGCTAAGCATGAGGGTGCTGGAATATACATTCGTCAGGATATATGTATAGAAAAGTAGAAATAGACTGATAGCCAAGCTTAAGAATAGATGCATTTGCACATTTTTTTGCTGAAGGGGATCCGCTTTTAACTTCTTGTTTCCGATAAAGCTCATGGTCAGGAAAGTGAGGAAAAAGAAAACGGTAAAAATTAGAATGTTTTTTCCAAAGAGAAAAAAAGAGTGGCTGGTAAAAGGGATAGATTTTTGAAACATCATTGCAAGGGTGGGAATCCATGTCAGGATAAATCCACACAGGAGGGCAAGGGTGAACGAGAGACTTACTTCATTGAGTTTTTGTTTCCATTGCCCTCGTGTCACAAACATGATCAATTTCATCAGTGTGATACAGCTGAGGGTACTTACGATTAGAAACAGTAGTTGGGCGCCCATGTATTCTCACTCCTTTTTATGGATCTTTAGAACTATTATAATCGCATTATTTAGAATGTTCTACAAAAAGACTTATTTTTACCACAGAACGTCCGTTGTGATATAGTGAAGAAAAGAGGGAGGCGGATGTTGATGAACCCAATGACCATTCATGTCAAGCAGCAGAAGAAAGAGTTAGTGCTCGTTCCATCCCGTATAGTCTTTTATGAGCAGATGCAGCTGGTTGAAACGTTCAATGATCAATCCGAATGTTACATGCTTTTCTTCTATAAACAAAAATATCTTACAGCCGTCCGGACAACACGGCTAAAGCTCAAATCTTATGTGGCCCGTGCTTTCAAGGAAGGTACGGTTTATGACTCCCCGCATCCATTTTTACAAGCTTTGATTGAAATGAATTCTCCTCTTCATAAAATCAGCTATCCTCAGCTGAAAAAGAAAATCGTACGGCCATATTCCAGACAGGAACAGGCGAAAATCCTCACCTTTTTTGAATCATTCATTCCTAAGAAACAATTATTCCAAGATATGAAATCTCTCTTTTATCAATACCGTCGTGAAGGGAACATGTCCGGAGCTTATCGTGTAATCCGGGTGATGCGTGACTTTGCACCGAATAATCGATTCGTGAAAGAAATGGCCAACGACCTCGCTTATCGAGACTTTGCGGACCTATACTTAGAACAATCGCACACGCTTATGGAGCGCGACCTTCTGTTTAAGGAAACGTGTGCATCATTTGAAGACCATCAACGTCTATTAAAAGAAGAAAATCGATGGATTGAAGCGTCTTCTCATCTCTTATCTCATTTTTACAACCAACCGACCCCGGAAAACTACCAATTGTATCGAGCCTCTCTGTCCAGGCATTTTGATTGCGATAGCCGAACCTTCTTACTTGAGCAAGTGTCTCAAACAATTCCATCCTTTCCATTAGTAACAGAAGATCTTTTCCAGCACTATCTAGTAAATGAAAATATAAGTGCAGTGGCGCGTCTATATACAGAACGGGAGCTCATGCTGAATGAGGAACAATTCAAACAGGTGAAGGCCTTACTCGAACAAAATCGTTTTCATGAGAACCCTGAGAACCTTCTCCCTTTTATGAGACGGATCACAGCTCAGAACCCGGAACATACCAGGGAGCTGTTGGATGCATTCGTTATAAGATTGCTTGAAACGATGGAGCTTGAACATGTCCATGCCGCCCTGCAGTCGTTTTCGAAGAAGAGTTCGCTTATAAGAAAAGTGGAACGGATGAACGAAATTAGGGAAGACCTGGATTGTATGCAGGAGCTCGGAGAACTGTACTATGGATTCCATCAGCTTGAGAAATCCATCGAATGCTTTCAAATGGAAATGGAACTGAAACCGAGTACACCCGAGCCGCTCAGGTGGCTTTCAAAAGTGTATGCAGATAAACAAATGATGGATGAATCGAAGGCTTATCAGCAATTGTGTGTCGATGTACAAAAGTGGGCATGAAAAGAGGAAAAATCCCTATCCAACTTAGTTGGGTAGGGATTTTTTTTCTTAAGAAACTTAGTTTAAAAATAGCAAAGCAATCGAAATCGGAATAAAACTCCAAAGCAGAATGATGACACAAAATCCCATAATGTCTTTAACCTTTAATCCGGCAATCGCTAAAAGAGGTAATGCCCAAAATGGCTGGATCATGTTTGTCCAGGCATCCCCCCAGGCGACAGCCATCGCCGTTTTGGCGGTGCTTACGCCAAGGTCCATCGCAGCTGGAATCATAATCGGGGCTTGAACGGCCCACTGTCCGCCCCCGGAAGGGACGAAAAAGTTAACGATCCCGGCACTGATGAAGGCGAGCACAGGAAACGTGAATTCGGTTGAAATGCTCACAAACCAATTCGACATTTGCTCAGATAAACCAGAAGCGACCATCATGCCCATGATTCCTGCATAGAAAGGGAATTGAATGATGATTCCGCCAGCATTTTTCACTCCATCGTTTACACTGTTCAAAAATCTTCTTGGTGTCTGGTGAAAAAGGATTCCGAGGAATAAGAAAATAAAGTTCACAATATTAATATTGAGGTCAAAACCGTTTCTGACAAAGTGGTAGACGATGAAGGCCAGTCCAAGCGCCCCAATTAAGTAAGAGATGATTTTGCTGTTTTCCATCCGTTCGGCCGGGGTCAGGTCGGCAGTTGTGGCGGCCATTTGCTTTTCAGCCTTATCTTCGTTTTCTAAGAAGTCGAGATTGTTTTTACTCAGGTCACCACTGGATTTCAGTAACCACAAGTTAAGTAGAGGAAGAGATAGAAGTAAAGTCACGATAATAAAAATATTCATGCTGCTGAATAAGGTGTCTGTAATAGCGATGGAGCCAATCGAATCGACTAGAAAATGGTCTTCTGTCGCAATGGTCAATGGAATGGATCCTGAAAACCCTCCGTGCCAAAGAATGAATCCACTATAAGCACTGGCCATCAATAAACGATAATCCACGTTTGGTACTCGTCTCGCTACATGGACGGTCAGGAGCGCACCAGCTACAAGTCCGAAACCATAGTTGATCACACAAGCAATTCCAGCTACGAAAGTAACTAATAAAATGGCTTGTCCCGGAGTTTTCGCGAGCGTACTAATCTTAGATAAAGCAGATTTAACTAAAGGGGTATTCGCAAGTATGTATCCCGTGACAACGATCAAAGACATTTGCATGGCAAAGGCGAGCAGGTTCCAAAAGCCATCTCCCCAAAATTGCACCATTTGTCCTGGTGAGCTACCTGTGAAGAAAATCCCTAATCCAAAAACGACAAGTGTCAAAATGATGGCGAACAAAAACGCATCTGGTAAGAAACGCTGCACCATCCGGTCGAAAAAATTTGTGATTCCTCGAAGCATCCTAAACAACCTCCTAAGTATGTAATCGCTTTCAACCATCACAATAAGTGTCCATCAGTGAAGAGGAAATTTCAAGACCCAAGTGTAATTTTTTCCTTGTCAAAAGTTAGAAATAGTCATATACTACATTACAACACTAATGCACCCATTCAGAGAGAAGGTGATCCATTGATTCTCGATACCGACGGCTTAAAGCCAATCTATATTCAAATTGCCGAGTGGCTGGAAAGCGAAATCCTGCATGGGAATTTCCAGGCCGATGAGAAAGTGTATTCACAATATAAACTCGCCGACTTGTATAACATCAACCCGGCAACAGCCGCCAAAGGTCTGACGAAGCTTGCTGAAGAAGGTATTCTTTACGACAAACGAGGACTCGGCAAATTTGTCTCGACCAACGCTAAATCAATCATCGTCGAAAAACGCAAAAATCAGACACTGAAAAACTTAGTCGAGGATCTCGTCACAGAAGCCGGAAGACTGGAGCTTTCAGTGGAAGACACTATTAAGCTTGTCAAGGATGCTTGGAGAGGGGAAAAGGGATGAAGGCAATTAAATGTAAGGATTTAAATAAGCGTTTTTATCGGAAGACCGCGCTGAACGACCTTTCTTTTTCTGTGGATGAGAATAAAATTGTCGGTGTGATCGGCAGAAATGGAGCAGGAAAAACGACGCTGCTGAAAATACTCTCGGGGTTACTAAAGGAGAAATCGGGGGTCATCGAAGTTTACGGGAGAAGACCGTTTAACAATTTGTTTGTTTCTGCAAATACGATTTATATCGATGATGCTATGAATTTCCCAGCGGCGCTCAACTTGAAAGAGATTCTTGAGGAGGGGAAGCGTTTTTATCACCATTGGGATCATGATTTAGCCCTCCGTTTGTTTGAGTACTTCGGTTTTGATTCGAAACAGCGGCACAATGAACTATCCAAAGGGAAAGAAAGCACGTTTAATATGATCATAGGTCTTGCTTCAAGATCACCGCTTACAATTTTTGATGAACCAACGACAGGAATGGATGCAGCGGTCCGAAAAGACTTTTACCGTGCGTTACTGAAGGATTATTTGGTGCACCCTAGAACAATTCTATTATCGACGCATCACTTGGAAGAAATGGAAGATCTGCTTGAAGAGGTACTCGTGATTCATGAGGGAGCCTTGAGGCTGCACATGTCGATGGATGACTTGAAAGAATATGGAGTGGGAATCACAGGAAAGAAGGATGTGGTTGATTCTATTCTGAAAGAAAAAATGATTCTATGGAAAAAAGAACAGACGTTTGATACTTGTTATGCCGTGATAAAAAACGACCTTACGGATGATGACTATCAGCGTCTGAAGGAATCAGGGATACAAGTCTCCCCCGTTAAAGTGAATGATCTATGTATCTACCTGACTGAATCTCAAAATGGCAAAGGGAGTGTGGATGATGTCTTTGATCGAAGTGCAGACGTCTGAAATCGTTAAGCGGCAAATCGGATATAAATGGAGGGCATATACAGGCGTCTTCACTTCTCTCGTGGTCATTCAGCTTCTCGGACTTTTGTTTTCGTTGAACGGCTCAGGTTCGATGGGGAGTGGGAGAACAGGATACGATGTGAACATCACCTATTACACAGCAGACATCGTCGTCGGTTTTACGATTTTCTGGGGCTTTTTGACGGCTTTTCTATTAACGACGAAAGCTTACCGGGAAGATGATTTCGCATTTGTCACGAACAGGCAGACGAGTACACTTTCAACGATTGCCTTCCTGTTTATGATATGTGTGATCGGCTCGCTGACCGCTTTGATGTCCAGTTTTGCTTTGAAACTGTTTGCCTATGCTGTTTTGCCGGGAGAAGAAATGCTTTTTACCCAGGGAGTCGGTACTGTGAGTGCATGGCTGCAAGGCATTCTTGCGACCATTCTCATCGTTTTTCTGTTCAGCAGCCTAGGCTATTTGGCCGGAATGATTGTTCAGTTGAATAAAATGCTCGTCATTATTCTTCCGATTGTCGTAGTGGGTTTGATGATTTTATTATCGCGAGGCGGATTACAAGTTCAGGTGTACTTCTTTGAATTCTTTTTTGAAGAAAGCAATGCGTGGCTTTTTACACTTAAGACCCTCTCTGCTACGACCATTTTCTATGCACTGGCTGTCCTCGTTTCCAATCGTTTGGAGGTGAAGCAATGATTATAGTAGCTTTCTTGCCAGTCCTAATATTGCTTGCGGTTTTCATTGCATTAAGTCTTCTCATTAAGAAAAGTTCCCGATTCGGTTTTGGGAGAGGGAAGACAGGGTTCTGGATGCTTATTGGATATACTTTCCTGTTAGTGGCTTCAGCGGTTATTTTTTTGGCGCTTCCAATTGGAAACACTGAATTGCGAGGACAGGAGAGTGAGGAGGAGGAAGAACAAAAGTCTCAGCAATTTTATGAAGCGGTTCATCAAGGGAAGATGGACAAAATGGAAGAGTGGCTCATCCATGAATGGTCGTTTCCTTTTAATGAAGAACAATTGATTCTTCAAGTGATAGAAAATGATGTGAACAGCATCAATATTTTTGTGGAGCATACGGAAGATCTTACAGAGACTATGGAGGCTTTCTATTATCAGACACCGATGATGATCAATGGGTATAAAGTGGAAGAGAAATATATGCCAGCAGTAAATGTGGATATGAGGACACTTTCGGTAGATCCAGGAGAGAAAAAGGATCTGAGATACAAACTGTTTGGTTCTGAGTTTCCTTTCCGCTTGTTTGATAGGAAGAAAGGGTCGATGTGGGTGGATACAATGGTTTCCCATTGGAACGGATCCGCTCTTTATATCCGTGTACCTGAAAGACTGGATGTTGTTGCTGATCAGAATGCTTATACAGAAGTGGACCCATCATAAAAAGAGAATGGAAGTTTATCTTCCATTCTCTTTTTATGATTTAGTTCTTTTTTTTTGCCGCATCCACAGCCGCCTGATTTTTTACGAGTTCGTTTTCTTGATATTTGGGTGGTGTTTATCTCGCTATTTTGTTGTTGTGTTTTTTGTCTTAAAGCTTCTCGATGCTTTTTCCTTCTCATGTTTCCTTCTCCTTTCTTATATATATCATAAGCAGTCCTTCCATTATGGAGACGGCTCATCCAAGTCTGTAATCGGTTATGGTAAGGAAAGTGATAAAAAGTGAACTCTTAACATAAAATGGACCAATCGGTTTTCTGTTAAAAGGGGGCGGAGTGTGTGAAAAAAGATCCTATCCAGTTACAGCAAAAGTTGATTTATTATAGGGCTGAATTGGACAAATACAAGAAAAAGGTGAAGGATTATCAAGATAATTATCATTACTCCCAACTAGAGAAATTAAAAGTAGAGAACGAAGAATTACAAGAGACAATTCAGCAATGGAATAACGAAGAATCTGTCTTAAATGGAGAATTAACGCGAAGAATTCAAGGGTTTGAGGAACAAGTAAACCGTTATGAGGAACAAGAGAGAAAATATAAGAGTGAGATAAAGGATTGGCAAAATACAGCCATCGAGTGGAGCAATAAGGAAAAAGAATTATCTGGTCAAGTTCAGGATCTGGAAGGCGGACTGGCAGAGACAAGAAGAAGACTCTTCCAATCTCAAAAAGATCTTTCCATGTTACAAAGGAGCTATGCAGAAATTCAGCAAAAACTACAAATAGTTACGGAAGCTAAATCGGAAGCCGAAGAGGAAGTGAATAGACTAAAAGAACATATAGCAGAAAGCAAGAAAAGCTTTTCTCGTGAAATTGAGAAAGTGGAGGTTGAATGTAGACAGTTAAACGAGCAATTGGAGCAAAAAAAGCAAATGATCATCCAAGTACAACGAGATTTTTCTTTTCTACAAAATCATTTCAATAATGAGCGGACCGCGAGACTTAATGAGCAGCAAATGAAAAAAAGAGCTCAACAGGAATGCATAACAATAAGAAAACAATTGGATGAATCCAATCAAACACATTCAAAAGCAGCGGAAATTTGGAAGCAGAATAAGGAAGAGTTAGAAAGAATGAATGAAGAACTTACTCAGCGTTCACAAACCTTCATGGAAGAATTAAAAGGTGTGAACGATTCACTCACTAAAGCGAGAGACGATTATTCAGAATTAGAAAACACCTATCGGAAAGAAAAAGAACAGTTTGAAAAGGAAAGGCTGAAAGAGAAACAAGACGCCGATAAAGAAGTGAATAAATGGAAAAAAGAGTGTCATACCTTCAAGGGAGAAGTGAAAGGGTTACAAGAAACTCTTTCTGCTAATCAAGTGGAAACAAAACGCATGCGCACACAAATAAATAAGCTTAGTAGCGAATCAGAAAAGCAGAGGAAAGAGAACGAAGCATTGAAAAGAGAGTTGGCTGCTTTTCAATCTCCTCCCTATTTAGAACAGATCGGAGAAGGGGAGTTTTTTTCTCAGATGGAGGAACACATGAGGTACATCTTTGGAGAAGAAGTTCCGCCTGCTGGCAATCAGGAAGGAAAAGTCGCCTTCATGAAAGTTTTAGAACAGAAGTTGGAAGAACTATCGACGAATCTTGAGGAAAGAAATGAAGATAAAGAGTAAAAAAGACGCCTGAGTGGCGTTTTTTTTTTTGTGAAAACCCATTTTTATAATATGTAAAAGATACGATTTCACACAATTGGGCGTTCGCACATAAATTAGCTGTAGAGGTGGTGAAAATGAAAGATGGCCTAAGGGAATCTATGACGGACCCTTTACAAATGGAAAAACAAGAGTGGAAAAAGCGGCAGATGCAGCATCGCCTCAAGCAGATACTGACCATTTCATCGCCAATTTTCATTGTATTACTATGGGAGTTTTTATCACGAACGGGACTGATTGATGCGCGTTTCTTCCCGCCACCAACAGAGATCGTCGGCACGTTCTGGGCAATGGGGATGAGCGGAGAACTGTTCCATCATGTCGGGATTTCTTTGTTTCGTATTTTTGCCGGGTTTTTGCTCGGGGTCATACCCGCGGTGGTGATCGGTCTTTTGATGGGACTTTACGGACCAATCCGCCACTTCCTTTCACCTCTTATCATGGCATTGATGCCGATCCCGACCCTTGCGCTTTTGCCAATCATCATTATTTTATTCGGCGTCGGTGAAGTTTCCAAAGTTGTGACAATTGCTGGGAGTGTGTTTTTCCCTGTTGTCATTAATACGGTGGCGGGTGTTGTGAACATTGACCGCATTTATTTGGATGTGGCGAAAAATTATGGAGCGGATTCGAAGCAGTTTTTCTTCAAAATTGCTCTGCCGGGTTCCCTTCCGGTCATGCTTGAAGGTATTCAAATGGGGCAGGCAATTGCGTTGTTGACAATTGTCGCAGCGGAAATGATGGGGGCTAACTCAGGGATTGGGTATTTGATCTGGACATCGTATAAAGCCTTTTTGTTAAAAGAAATGTTCGTTGGACTTGTACTCATTTCGTTTTTCGGCTATTTGTTTTCGATCATTCTCCGGGGACTGCAGGCCAGGTTGCTGCCATGGCGCTAACTGAAGAAAGGAGCGAGAGGGATGGAGGCTAAAATATCGATTAAGGATTTAACGAAAGTTTTTTACAAAAAAGAGACCCGCGTAACAGCATTAGAGGGGATCTCGCTTGATATTGAGGATGGGGAATTCGTTTGTCTCGTCGGACCAAGTGGGTGCGGGAAAACGACTCTTTTGAGGATTCTCGCTGAGCTTGAAAAGCCAAGTGGAGGGACTTTCATGATTGCGAAAAGTAAAAAAGAACGTCCACTGCAGTCGATGGTTTTTCAGGAACGCGGGGTCATTCCGTGGTTGACGGTTGAAGGCAATGTCAGTTTCGGATTGAAGATGAGGCATATGCCTGCAGACGTAATCAAGGAACGGACGGCTTATTACTTGAATAAAGTGGGACTCGAGAAATTCGCCAAGCTCTACCCGAAAGAGCTGTCCGGGGGAATGAAACAGCGTGTCAGTATTGCGAGGGCATTTGCGAATGATCCGGAAATTCTTCTTATGGATGAACCTTTTGCCGCGCTCGATGAGCAGAATAAATTCATCTTGCAGGAAGAACTTCTGAATATATGGTCAGAAACGAAGAAAACCGTTTTATTTATCACCCATAGTATAGATGAAGCGCTCCTACTTAGCGACCGGATTCTGTTAATGAGTTCCCAGCCCGGTAAGATTATCGATGAAAAGAAAATTGACCTTCCGCGGCCGAGGAATATGGAGCAGGTACGTGCGGACCCTTTAATGGCGGACCATTTTGTGGGAATTTGGAAACATCTTCAGGATGAAGTGCAGCGTTCGCGTAAATAATGGAAGAAAGGGGATTGGAATCCCATGATGAGAAAAGTATGTCATCTGTTTTCTTTTTTGTTTATCATCTTCGTATTGTTCGGCTGTGCCTCCGGGGATAATGGGGAGGATACGGGCGGCGGTGAAATCATCGACGGCGATTTTGCTCCATTAAATAAGAAGGCGACGGTAGTCATAGCCGAAGACGGGGCTGCATCGGGAGCCGGATTTTATATCGCCGAGGAAAAGGGATATTTTGATGATTACAACATCGATATTAAGTTCACGACGTTTGCGAATAGTGACGACATGCTTCCAGCGCTGGCAGCGGGTGAAGTGGATATTGCCGGCGGCGTTTCCACGGCCTCCTTTTTCAATGCCATCGCCCAGGGCATAGACGTGAAGATCATCGCTGATAAAGGGCACTATTTTGATGGAAGCTCGTATTTCAGCTTTGTGATCCGTGAAGATCTGCAGGATGAAATCAGAGAGTATAGTGATTTGAAAGGAAAGCGGATTGCGGTTTCATCGAGGAATGCTGTGGATGATTATATCTTCCAGCGGATGCTCGAGCACGCGGGACTCACCGAAGACGACGTAGAATTCGTCCTCATGTCTGACTTTGGAAACATGCTTGCAGCTATGGGCAACAAGTCGATTGATGCCGCTCTTCAAATCGAGCCATTGATCACTCAAGGGGAAGCGCAGAACCTGCACGTTCGTTTCGGTGACGCCACAGATTTCGCTCCGGATGCACAAATTGCGATGGTCCTTGGATCTCCTGATTTTATTGAAAAGGACACCGACGTTTCCGTCCGATTTATGGCTGCTTATTTGAAAGGGGTACGCGATTACAATGATGCGTTCCTTTATGATGAGGGGCTGGGTGAAGTCATTGAAATCATGACAAAGCATACGGCGTTGAAAGACGCTGATGTTTGGAAGAAAGTTGGTGTAACAGGACTCGATCCGAACGGGGAAATGTTCATCGACGATATTGAGAAACAGTTCGAGATGTATGACGCGAACGGCGCCATCAGTGGAGATATAGACTTCAATGATGCGATTGACACCTCTCTTTCGGAAGAAGCGATGGAAGTGATCGGGCGCTACGATCGATAACACTTTTTCTGCAAAATTCTTGTCCATTCACAGTTAAAAAAGAAAAGCAGCATTTAAGAGCGCTTCTTAAGAAGGGAAGGCACCTGACTCAGGTGCCTTTTTGTATGTACTTTTTTTACAATAAAATTTTAAAAAACTGACATATTATTTTAAAATGAGTCAATTGGAATAGTAGGAAAGCTTTGGAAAATGAAGGTAAATAGAACGATTAGGGCCTTAAGTGGTATAGACGACTATATCTATTTCCGTTACGCTTTTATTACAAAATGTAAACGTTTGCAACAATATTTCTCCTGTACCGACATTATGAAGGACTTTGTTTTTCGAAAAATGTTTTGCAAAAGGGTCTTTTTGGATAGGAAGGCACCTTTTACAAATAGATAAATCAAGGAGGAATGGCGAATGAGATTGGCTGGCAAATGGATGTTGATCTTCACACTGACCATTGGCATGATGCTGCCGTCATGGTTGATGGGTACAAAGGTGGAGGCAGCTGAAAGTGACGGATTATCAGATTTAATCATCTTTGAGAATGTCCCACAGGCAGATGTAGCGATGAAAGGGAACGAGTTTGCTCTTTCCGCACTGAATGTGTATGAAGACGGACATTTCACTAAAGTGAGTGAAGGACTCGTTTGGAAATCGGAGAATTCAAACGTTGCTACTGTCGAGGATGACGGTACGGTCACATTTACAGGAAAACCAGGACGAGCATGGGTAACGGTATCGAATGGCCATTTCGAAGACAGGATTGCCTTGGACTACAAGCCTGATCGTTCAAAGGACAAGAAAGGGAAACCTGATTTCAAGCCTTCCATTAAGAAGGAGAAAGGGGATCGGTATGACCTCGTTCACCACGCACTCGCCAACATGACAATGGAGGAAAAAGTCGGTCAGATGCTCATGCCTGATTTCAGGAAATGGGAAGGCGAAAACGTGACAGAAATGCTCCCTGAAATTGAAGAGATGGTACAGAAATATCATCTTGGCGGAGTCATTTTATTCCGGGAAAACGTTGTAACAACGGAACAAACAGCGAAGCTTGTTTCTGAGTATCAAGCGGCCTCTGAAAAATACGGCCTGCTTATGACCATTGACCATGAAGGCGGGATTGTGACACGTCTTCAATCGGGGACGGACATGCTCTGGAAACATGGCCCTGGGTGCCACGCGTTCGGAAGAAATCGCTGAAGACGTAGGATCCGTGATCGGAGCTGAACTATCCTCTCTCGGCATCAACATGAACTTTGCCCCTGTCATGGATGTTAACAATAATCCTGACAATCCTGTCATCGGGGTTCGTTCTTTCGGAGAAGATCCGGAACTTGTCGGAAACATGGGTGTGGCGTATACGAAAGGGCTGCAGCAACAAGGGGTAGCGGCAACGGCCAAACACTTCCCGGGTCATGGGGATACGGCGACAGACTCCCACCTTGGTCTTCCTGAAGTCCCTTACGACCTGGAGCGTCTAAAGGAAGTTGAACTGTATCCGTTCCAGAAGGCGATGGATGCAGGGATTGATGCGATTATGACCGCTCATATTACGTTTCCGAAAATCGATGATACGAAAGTAATTTCTCAGAAGGATGGGTCTGAAATTGCACTTCCAGCCACTCTTTCTGAAAAAGTACTGACAGGATTGATGCGCGAGGAGATGAATTATGAAGGAGTCGTCGTTACGGACGCTTTGAATATGAAAGCCATCGCCGACCATTTTGGACCTGTCGATGCCGTTATTCGTGCAATTAATGCCGGAACAGACATTGCGCTCATGCCTGTAGGTCTCGAAGAAGTTGCTTCAGGTGTCTATGAAGCTGTAGAGTCTGGGGAAATTCCAATGACTACGGTTGAAGACTCTGTCGAACGGATCCTTACATTGAAATTGAACCGCGGCATCATTAAAGAAGAAACTCCACAACCGCTGGATGAGAAAATCGCAGAAGCAGAAGAAGTCGTCGGATCAGAGGCGCATAAAGCTGTAGAAAAAGAAGCGGCTGAACGTTCCATTACACTTGTGAAAAATGAGGGGGTCCTTCCTTTAGAAGCCTCAGGTGATGAAGAGGTTGTGGTTATAGGTAACTCGTTTATTGGTGACCTTGCAGATGCTGTATCTGACCACCATTCAACTACGACCATGATCAGAACGGGTGAACGTGAATTAACGGCCGAGCAAGAACAGATGGTAGCAGAAGCGGACAAAGTCATCTTCGGAACGTACACGTACAATGTGTACACGCGTTCGGCAGCCCATCCACAAATGCAATTGATGCAGGATGTAATGGCGAACACTGATGCAGAAGTGATCGGTGTTGGCATTCGAAACCCTTATGATATTATGGCTTATCCAGAAGTGGATGCTTATATCGCACAGTACGGATTCAGAGACGCAAGCTTCGAAGCAACGGCCGCTACCATTTTCGGTACTAACAATCCAACCGGCCAACTGCCTGTAACGATTCCAGGAGCCGAAGGTGGCGTATTGTTTGAATATGGAACGGGACTGAGTTACTAGGATACAACTTTTTTAAGAAGAGGGGCTTCGGGCCCTTCTTCATCATAATCAAAAGGGAGAGGGTTATTTTGAAAAAGTGGTTGATGCTTGCAGTCGTTTTGATCATGACATGGTCGACATTCTCTGTTGTTTTCGCGGATCATAACGGCAATCCTGGTAAACACAAAGGACACGATAAAAAAGCAGAACCTTTCAAGCTTGGAGTAGAAGTCCTTTTAGATGAAGAAAAAGATCTGATTGAAGGTAAGAATGTGGGTCTGATTACAAACCCGACCGGTGTTGATCAAAACTTAAACAGCATCGTCGATCTGTTACACAACGACGAGGATGTCAACTTGACGGCGTTGTATGGCCCTGAACACGGGGTCAGGGGAAGCGCGCAGGCTGGAGAGTATGTCGAGTTTTACACAGATGAAGAAACAGGGCTTCCTGTCTATAGTCTTTATGGAAAGACACGTAAACCGACTCCGGAAATGTTAGAAGACGTCGATGTGCTGCTGTTTGATATTCAGGATGTAGGCACACGTTTTTACACCTATATCTACACGATGGCTTATGCGATGGAAGCAGCTCAGGAAAATAACATTCCATTCATCGTACTTGACCGTCCGAATCCTCTGGGTGGAGAAAAAGTGGAAGGTCCCGTATTGGATGAAGATTTCAAGTCCTTCGTAGGTAACTATCCGATCCCGCTTCGCCATGGAATGACAGTCGGGGAGCTGGCGAAGTTATTCAACAACGAATTTGAGATTGGTGCGGATTTGACGGTTGTGGAAATGCAAGGATGGAAGCGGAGCATGGACTATGATGAGACAGGACTTGAATTTGTCGCTCCTTCACCGAATATGCCGACTGTGGATACAGCTTTCGTTTATCCAGGAGCGGCCTTGATCGAAGGGACGAATGTTTCTGAAGGTCGCGGCACGACACGACCTTTCGAATTGATTGGTGCCCCTTTCATTAATAGTACGGATCTAGCTGCAGAAATGAACGCCTACAACTTACCGGGGGTAAGGTTTAGAGCGGCATCCTTTACACCATCCTTCTCGAAACATGCAGGGGAATTGACCCATGGTGTGCAGATCCATGTCATCGATCGTGAAGAGTTTAATGCTGTAGAAACCGGTGTCTATCTCGTGAAGACGATTCATGACATGTATCCGGAAGACTTCGAGTTCCGTGCGGAAAATTCAGCAGGCGTTTCCTTCTTCGATCTTTTAGTCGGTAATGGATGGATCCGCGATGCGATCGAAAACGGCGAATCCGTCGAAGACATGAAAGATCGTTGGGAAGACGAGCTCAAAGACTTCAACAAAGTAAGAAAACACTACCTCCTCTATAAGAAATAACGTGATATATGGGATCATTTGACACACCAGGTCATCCATAATATGGATGACCTGGTGTGTATATTTTTTCCAGTTATCGTCAGTTGTTGAGTCCTCTGTCTTAAGTGGAGGCAGAATTATTACAAGAGTGGTCATTTTATGATAAAATTTGGAAATATTCATACATATTTGACTAATGGAAAGTGAGGGAATAAGCATGGGTGCACAATCAATGTTAAGTGGCGTGTGGAGTCGCCTTTGGACGATGCACTACGAGGCGAAGGATTTATTGAGGTTTACGGTAACAGGAAATGGCGGTGGATCTTCGACGGTGACCCAGACGAACCAAAAGGATGAAGGGCACGACCCGGGCCCATCCTTTGATACGCGTCAAAAAGTAGGACTTTTTCTAGGACCAATTTTGTTTACGCTTACATTGTTGTTTTTAGAAGCGGATGGATTATCCCAAAGTGCTGTCGCAGTTTTAGCCAGTACCATCTGGATTGCCACATGGTGGATCACAGAGGCAATTCCGATTCCTGCCACCTCCCTTCTGCCGTTGATTCTTTTTCCTCTCACCGGAGGACTAGACGGTGGGACGACGGCTTCTTCCTATGGCGATAATACGATATTCCTGTTTATGGGTGGTTTCCTCATTGCCCTTGCGATGCAAAAGTGGAACCTGCATAAGCGGATGGCCTTGTTCATCATCGCATCCGTAGGGACAAGCACAGAACAAATCGTACTTGGTTTTATGGTTGCGACGGGGACATTGTCAATGTGGATTTCCAATACGGCCACGGCCATGATGATGGTCCCGATCGGTATGGCGGTCATCTACCAGGCTTCTGAACAGTTGAAGAAAAAAGGGGAAACGGTCGATCACGACAATTTTAATTTCGGAAAAGCTGTCATGCTCGGGGTCGCCTATAGTGCTTCTATTGGTGGATTGGCGACTCTCATTGGAACACCTCCCAACACGATTTTCAAAGCTGTAGTTGAACAAACCTACGGAATAGAGATTAGCTTTGCTGGCTGGATGGCGTTCGGTGTTCCGTTGACGATTCTATTTTTAGCGCTCGCATGGTTCTATTTAGTGAAAATTGCCTTCCCAATGAAGATTAAAGAACTTCCTGGTGGCAGAAAAGTCATCGGGGAAGAGAGGCGTGCGCTCGGGGTCATGAGTGTAGAAGAAAAAATCGTCATGACCGTGTTCGCTGTGACAGCAGTGGCGTGGATTTCCAGGTCATTTTTACTCGTAAACATCAATGAAAATATCAACGATACGATGATCGCGATGAGCGCAGCTGTCCTCCTTTTTCTTATTCCTTCCAAGAACAAGAAAGGTGATTACCTCCTGGATTGGGACACAGCGAAAGGGCTGCCGTGGGGGATCCTGCTTCTGTTTGGTGCAGGTCTTGCCATTGCCGCAGGATTTCAGGAAACGGGGCTTGCGGAATGGATTGGTACACAGCTAACGATTTTAGAGGGCGTCAGTCTGATTTTGATTGTTGTTATCGTTGCAGTACTAGTCATTTTCTTAACGGAAATTACATCAAACACAGCTACAGCTACGATGATGTTTCCAATTATGGCCTCACTGGCCAGCGCTATCTCGGTTCACCCATACAGCTTGATGATTGCAGCGGGGGTAGCGGCAAGCTGTGCGTTTATGTTGCCCGTGGCAACACCTCCGAATGCCGTCGTTTTCGGTAGTGGCTATTTGAGAATTCCAGACATGGCTAAAGCCGGACTGTGGCTGAATATTGCAGCTGTCATTTTGATCACAATTGCGATTTATTTCTACCTGCCATTCGTTTGGGGAATCGATCTAACAACATTTCCGGACCGTTTTAACTCATAACAGAGGATGATAGATATGGAAGCCGTACAAAAAAACAGACAACCCTATACACCAGGACAAAGTGAATTTTGGCGCGTCACCATTGCCTTAATGTTGGCTTCCTTATCCATATTCTCAACATTATATGTTTTTCAGCCATTGCTCCCTGTGTTTACAGACCTATTCCAAGTGTCGGCAACGGAATCCAGTTTACTCATGTCCGCTTGTGTCATCGCCATGGTCTTTGGTCTATTCATTCTCGGTTTTTCTGCTGATCGATATGGCCGCGCGACTGTCATGAAAGTCTCCTTGTTTATCACAGCAGGAACCCTCATCCTTTTGCCGTTCACTCCTACATTTGGATGGATGGTTGTGGTGAGATTTATCCAGGGGTTCTTTTTAGCTGGGATCCCTGCGGCGGCGATGGGATATTTAGGGGCAGAGGTAGCTCATAAACACTTGGGTCTGGCTATGACCTTATACATATCCAGCAATGCTCTCGGAGGAATGGGAGGAAGGGTCGTTGGTGGGTACGTGACGGATTTGTTTGACTGGGAGTCGACGTTATATATATTTGCTGCATTCGGACTGCTTTCAGCTTTTCTATTTTTAGTCCTTTTTCCAAAAGAGCGCTTCTTCGAAAAAACAGATCAGGCCATCAGTGATGATCTGAAGGGGATGCTTGTCCATTTGAGGAGTCGTTCGATGCTCGTCTTGTTCATGATGGGGGTTCTGCTTCAAATCGTCTTCACGGCGATTTGGACTTATATCCCATTTCATTTACAAGGGGACCCATTCAACTGGTCCTTAAAATGGATCGCCTTCACATATTTTGCTTATGTTTTCGGAGTCCTCGCGCCTCCACTTGCCGGCCGAGTTTCTGATGTGATTGGTTTGAAAAAAGTGATGTTCACTGGTGTGGCGGTCCTCATTGTTGGTACGGCTCTAACCGCGTTACCATCTGGAACGTTTGTACTCGTGGGACTCTCACTCATTTGCATGGGATTCTTTGTCGCTCATTCCATGGCCGCGGCCCTCGTCAGTAAATCCGCCACTCATCATAAAAGTGGTGCATCAGGATTCTACTTGATCAGCTATTACATAGGCGTAGCCATCGGAAGTACAGCCGTCGGTACCCTGTGGGAAAACTACCAATGGACAGGCGTATTGAGTGTAACCATCCTGCTGCTCCTCCTATTTATCTTCCACCCTTTTTATATGGATGAGTGATTTTCATCCATATTATGGATGACCTGGTACAACTTTTTTTGGTAATTACTCGTGTTATAATCTAGGGATATAGGTCATGCTTTCTATCATAAAGATCGGTATATATGATTGGTAGAAAGATGGATATGAAGGGGAGAGTGAAATGGGGAAGAAAACTCTAGTAAAAGGAAATCAGGTAGATAACCAGACACGCTGTGCGCACTATCACAGTGAAGTCGATGTCATCGCCATACGTTTTCACTGCTGCGGGGAATATTATGCGTGTTATTCCTGCCATCAAGAACAAGCAGACCATGAACCAAGTCAATGGCCAAAGCACAAATGGGGTGAGCGTGCGATCCTATGTGGAAGCTGCAGCCATGAGTTAACCATTCATGAATATATGAAGTCGTCTCAATGTCCCGTTTGCCAGCATGGATTTAATGAAGGCTGCCGCCTGCATTATCCTTTATATTTTGAGATGTAACCGTCCATCCTCATGGGCGGATTTTTTTATGTTGGAAGGAGGGTAAGAGGCATGTGAAAGTGACTTAACGCCAACCAAGGCTGGAAATAGAGAATGAAAATCTACTAAAAGAGCCGAGTCTATAAAAATAGACTCGGCTCTTTTTAAGTCATGCAAATTCATTCTCCTACAACAAACTCCAAGTTTCCTTCGAATTTAACCTCTTTCCCTAGCAGCACACCGCCAGTTTCAAGAGCCGCATTATAGGTTAAGCCATAAGCTTCACGATCGATTTTTCCGCTCACATCGAAACCTGCAATGGTGCTGCCATCCATCGGGCTCTTCGAAGTTCCGTTATATTCAACCGTGAAGGTTTCCTGATGAGTCACCTCTTTAATAGTGAAGTCACCGGTTACTTCAAATTCATCATCCGTTATCTTCTTGATGGAGGTGCTGCGGAATACAAGATTCGGGTATTGATCGGCTTCGAAAAAGTCCCCAGAACGAAGGTGTCCGTCGCGCTGTTCGTTCCCTGTATTAATAGAAGTTACCGGAATGGTAACGGTCACTTGGGCAGAAGGTAGATTATTCAGCTCACCGGAAAATGCCACGTCAAAAGTTTTGAATTCACCTTTGGCTTTTGAAACCATCATATGTTTGATTTGGAAGTTCAAGCTGCTGTGCACCTGATCCAATGTTAAATGAGTCATTTTATATTCTCCTTTGAAATAAAATAGTTTGAATTCTAAATAAAACTATACGCTCTATTTATTTTGAAGTCAAGATATTTTATGTCGAGATATTTAAAGTGTGCAAAAAAAGGCCCTGGACCTAGGGGTGTCCGGGCTGCCTGTAAGTATATTCATTTGTTCATTCGAAAATGGGCATTCAGTTGCCCGCGAAGCATTCGTTCCATCACCTTCCCTTTGTTGGAAGACTGTAAATCTTTACGGATTTCGTAGGTTTGTACACCTTCCTCTCGTTTGTCAGCGATTTGTAAGAGGGTTTCAACATCAGAAAAAGAATACTTGCGTGTTCCTCTCTTGGTACGTTCTGGATAAATCAATTCACGCTCCTCATAATAACGTATTTGTCTGAGGGAAAGTCCTGTGAGTTCATTGACCGTACCAATTGAAATGACTTTTTTGTGCTTGTAAGATGACATCACTTCTCCTCCTTGATGTTGCGCCTCCTTATGGTCGATCGACCCTTGAAGCGAGAGCTTCGAGCTCCGTTAATGTCAACGACCGGAGCATTTCATCAGAGGCTTGATACATCCCTGCATCAATAAGTTTTTGAATGTAATGTTCTTTCATACTTTCAACGGCGGTCCTCAGTTGGTTTTTCATTAAGGTTCACTCCCGTAAGTGTTAAATATTTGCTTCTTAGGTACAATGAATCGTCGGGGTGGAAAAAGAATCATGATCTCCTCCAATTCTTATCTGATGAATATAGAATAGCGGAAAAAATCTGATATGTCACTTATTGTGTTAGAAAATCTGACATTAATTAATTTTGTTGTTAAGTTTCATAACATGAACGCATTCGACTTTTTTTACCTCTACCTATAGAGAGGAAAAGATATTATAATAAAGAAAATACTGGATAAGGTGGGAGCATGGATGGCTTTAATGACTTCAGATCTAACAATGACAGATGCGCTTAATAGCATAGGAGAAAGCATCTTGCTTGCAGACCTCAATTATGATCTGGTGTGGATGAATGATGAGGCCAAAAATCTTTTTACAGAAATTGCTCCGTTACTCGGTTACAAAAGCTCGGATGAATTAATCGGAGAGAATATGGACAAGCTTCATGCCAATCCGTTAGAACGTCGAGATTTTAAGGGAAGATTGGATAAGAAGTATCAAGTGAGGATCAACGTAAAGAATAGGTTCGTCGCAGATACCGTGATTACCCCGATGAAAAATACAGAGGGAGAGACAAGTTACTATACCATCATGTTAATGGATGTAACGACAAAGGCCGAAGAAGAGGAACGGAAGGATCACCTTATTGAATCGCTTTCCATCCCTATCTTAAAAGTGTGGGACCATGCAGTGGCTGTTCCACTTATTGGTGATTTGGATGAAAAAAGAGTGGATCACCTGATCTCTTCTCTACTGAAAAAATGTACAGAAGGTGACATTCAATATGCCTTGATTGATTTGAGTGGAATCCATAAATTCAATGATCAGTTCAGCAGACACTTGAAGCAACTGAATCAGTCCCTCCAATTAGTAGGGACCGAATGCCTTGTGGTAGGAATTACACCAAAGCTGGCTCTTTCATTCCAATACTTTGATAAAGGTTTGAAAACATTTAAAAATACGTATGCAGGATTACGATACATCATACAACATGATTCTTAAGGAGACTTGACACCATTCAGGTCTCTTTTACATAGGAAGTGAAAACGTAGGGGGGTGACTCCTGACAGGAGGAGAACCACTCGTCAAAGATCTCGAAATTCAGTCTTCATCATATAGGGGCTGAAATAAAGATGGGGAAATTTAGTGCTGGCGTTTGATCTTTAGTTTACAATCCGTCCATTTAGTGAATTATTGGGGTAAAAGGACGGTGAAGGAACATGTGGATGAAACACTCATTCTTTAAGTACACCACGGCAGCTATACTTATACTTATTCTGTATTATTTCTTAGAAAAACTAGAGCTGTTGAATCCAGTGAAGACAATCTTCGGAACGTTATTTTATCCGATGCTAATTGCTGGGTTTCTTTTTTATATCTTGCGCCCTGTCGTGCACTTTATGGCAAGGTCAAAATTCTTCCCTCTGCCAGTTGCCATCCTGGCTGTTTTTGCAGTGATCGGTGCTCTCATTTATGGAGGTATCCGTTTTTTAGCAGGTACCATAAAAAAACAGATTACGGATATATCGGAGTTACCTGAAAAAATAAAACAGACAGCAGAAGAGGCGGGGCAAAAGCTCGAGCAAAACGACATGGGGATGGTGTCCGTCGTTTCCATTAAGCAGCGAGTAACAGAATATTTCGGTGGATTGACTCAGCAGATCGGGGAACACATGATGAGTGTTTTTTCGACCATCGCAGGAGCGACTACGGTCTTAATTATCGTTCCGTTTGTTTTGTTTTTCTTTTTGAAAGATGGCCACAAACTGGTTCCTTTCTTAAAAAGGGCTTTGCCGGAGAAACATAAACCCCGCGGGGAAAAGGTGCTTAAGGATTTAGATTATACGGTTTCTTCTTATATTATCGGACAAGCGACAATCGCTGCTGTGGATGGTGTTTTGACCTATATCGGTTATATCATCATCGGGCTTGACTATGCCTTAATACTCGGTATATTCGTCATGTTGACCTGTGTGATCCCTTTTGTTGGGCCAGTTATTGGCGCGATTCCTGCGATTGTAGTTGCTCTCATGCAGGAACCATCCATGGCCGTTTATGTGATCATCACATTTATTGTTGTCCAACAATTAGAGGGGAATTTAGTTGCCCCTCTGATCTTTGGAGAACGCTTGGATATCCATCCATTAACAGTCATTCTGTTACTTGTGGTGGCAGCTCCGTTGTATGGAGTGGTAGGGATGATCATCGCTGTTCCTACGTATTCCGTAATCAAAGTGTTGCTGAAGCATGGGTATGATTTTTACCGTCTCTATCATCCCTGAATAGAAAAAACGTCCAGGATTTTTCCTGGACGTTTTTAAGTATATAATCGTCAATTTTTGAAGTGGACGTTGCTTATAATAAAGCCGCTTTTCGGAAGCGCTGGGATCTTTTTTAAACTGTAGCTGTAATCTTGTTTCGGTACATCATACCCCAAGTGTTTAGTCATGTAACGGAAACTGGCTTGTAATACTTCAATGGTCGGCCATTCTCCCGGACAGCGGTGTCCTTTATAATATCCGCCTCCGCCTTGAGGGACTAAGTCGAACAATCCACCGTCCCAATCTATGAATCTCTCAGGGTTAAATTGATCTGGGTTCTCCCACACTTTAGGGTCATGGTTGATTCCGTAAATGTCGATCAAGACAAGCTGATCTTTTTTGAACGGGTATTGCTGCCACGTGAAATCATGGTCGACTCTTGCTCCGAGAAAAGGAACGAAAGGGAAGTAACGGCGTACTTCCTGTGCAAACTGGAATAAATATTCATCATCCAAAGCGACGCGTGTCTGAGTTTCTGGATGTTCATGAAGGGCAACACCACCGAATGCGATGAACTTAGAAATGGCTACTAGTGGACGGATGACATTCAGAACTTCAATGGCTGCCATTCGTGCGTCTAACGGTCGACCTTCTAAATCTTCATGCATAGCCATTTCGTGAATGGCTTTTCCTTTTTTTGCTTCGATATTCCCCTGCCGAACTTGTAAAATCAAATCTTCCACCCACTCTTCTGACCGTTTGCGTGCTCTTCGGCTTTCAATGTGCTTTGGACCGACCGCACTGAATCCATCGATCATATTACTCAAGTCTCTGGTTCTTTTCTTCACTTCTTTTTCGGCTAATGGGATGCCGGCCCATTCACATGCTGTCCGGCACAGCAGTTCCCGTGACTCGTCGTACAGTTTGACCTGTTTCATGCTGCTCCATTTTTTTGTGAAACGTGCCCAGTTTTTCGTCGTGATTTCATACAGTTCCTGAAGAGCCTCTGGAGTCATCAGGGACATGAACAGCAATTTGCGATGGGTGTGTGCATCCCCATCCATCGTCTGAATGGCATCTTCACCGAATAAAGTTTTCAAGACTCTCTTAGGGAGGGCATTTTTCCGGTTCATACGACTGGTGTCGTAAAACAGTTCTGCTCCTTCGATGCCGCTGAGGAGAGCCACCTTCTCTCCTAAAACCCTCGTTTCATAAACATCCAAATGATGATTTTGAACCCGTTTCGGTATGAAGTTGTACCCGTCTTTAAAAATAGCGAGTGTATTATCAATCGTCTTGTCTTTTGGCACTTTAACCGTCATTATGTAACGCCTCCTATACTAGCAATCTCATCATCTTCTTTATTCCTTTTTCTTCACCTGGATAAACTGTCTTAAAAAACTTCCTGAAACCTATTGAATTTTCATGCATGAAAATGTATAGTTACTAACTATCATGAAATGTGTATTTATACTTAATTATGCATAAAGATGACAGAGGAGGACGAATCATGGCTATTCAACAATCAAAAGCAAGCAGTATGCAAACATCTACATCCTATACAATGAAGCAATGGATGAAATTTCTTCTACCATCTTTGGTCGGGGTCTTATTATTCCTCGTTCCTATCTCTGTTGATGGACGGGTGACAATCGGACTTGGTTTGATGGCAGATGGGCTCCAAGCGGCCATCGGTCCCTGGATACCTTTGTTCATGACCATCGTCATCTCGCTATCAGCGATAGGGAGTGTCGGGGTCAAAGGCGTGAGTAGTAAAATAAGGAATCATCCATTCATAGCGAATGTTTTTGATGTTGGACCGTTCTGGATCGTTTTGCGTTTCCTTGGAGCAGCGTTTGCTATTCTGACGCTTCTCGAGGCAGGACCTTCTTATATCGGTTCTGAACTGACAGGGGGCGTTGTCCTCTATGATTTAATTCCCGTTCTTATGGTTTGGTTTCTATTTGCAAGTTTATTTATGCCGCTGTTGCTGGAGTTCGGACTGATGGACTTGATTGGAACGGTCGTAAGAAAAGTGATGCACCCATTGTTCAAGCTGCCCGGTCGTTCATCTGTGGATGCCATGGCTTCATGGATGGGGAGTGGGACGGTAGGTGTGTTGTTGACAACTCAGCAGTATGAAAATGGTTACTATTCCAAACGTGAAGCAGCAGTCGTGGCGAGTAACTTTTCCATTGCATCGATTGCGTTCAGTCTTGTAATTGCTAAATTTTTATCCATTGACCATATGTTTGTTCCCTTTTATTTCACGGTAGTGATTTGTGGAATCGTAGCTGCAGTCGTTTGTCCAAGAATTCCGCCGCTTTCCCTGAAAAAAGAAACCTATCACGAGCCGGTCGGAAAACAGATTGATGAAATTGTCCCAGAAGGTACATCGACATTCAAATTCGGTCTTGACCAGGCGGTAGCTAAAGCTGATCAAGTGAAAAGTACTGGATCAATAGTGAGAAAAGGGATCTTTAATGTAGCGGATATTTGGTTCGGCCTGATTCCACTCGTGATGGCTCTTGGGACCACCGCCCTTGTCATTGCAGAATTTACACCAGTATTCACATGGCTTTCCTACCCGTTCATTCCGTTTTTGAAACTGTTACAAATTCCAGAAGCAGCAGAGGCCGCACCGGCGATGATCGTTGGATTTGCAGATATGTTCCTACCCGCTGTTGTTGGAAGCGGAATTGAATCAGAACTGACTCGTTTCATTATTGGAGTCATGTCACTAACGCAGTTGATTTACATGTCTGAAATCGGGATTCTATTGATTAAATCAAAAATTCCAATCAACTTCTTCGAGCTTTTTGTGATTTTTCTGCAGCGTACGGTTATTACACTACCAATTGCCGCTCTGCTGGCTCATCTATTATTCTTTTAACGATTTTCTCAGGAATGGAGAAAGTGTTTAAACCGTAAAACAAAAGTTTGTAAAAAACATTCCTATTAAGGAATTACAAAAAACACCATGAAATTTGCATTTAACATCAGGAGGAACATATGACACAGCATTGGACACATCGATTAGAACGGATGTCAGAGAGACTCGCTCCAAGTATGGCTAAAGATCATCCGAATTTGCCAGTAGTGAAAGAAGAAGGTTGTTACTATTACGACGTAGACGGGAGGAAGTATTTAGATTTTACGTCTGGAATCGCCACGACGAATGTCGGTCACCGTCATCCGAAGGTAGTGGATGCAATCAAAGAGGGGGCCGACAGTCTTGCACATGGACCTTCGGGCGTCATTATCTATGAATCTATCCTAAAGCTTGCGGATCGCCTTGCTGAAATTATGCCTGGGAACCTGGACTGTTTCTTTTTTGGAAATAGCGGAACAGAAGCAGTAGAAGGAGCAATCAAGTTAGCGAAACATGTAACGAAGAGACCGTACATTGTTTCTTTCATTGGTGGCTTCCATGGAAGATCAATGGGAGCTTTAAGTGTAACAAGTTCAAAGAGTAAATATCGTCAGTATCTGCATCCCCAAGGCTCTTATCACATTCCTTTTGCAAGAATTGAAGATTGTCCTAATGGGGAAGATCCGGAAGAGTACACGGTCCGTCAATTAGAGAAAGACTTTCAGCGGCTGTTTGACCATCAAGTAACTTCTGATGAGGTCGCTGCGGTCATTGTAGAACCAGTACTTGGGGAGGGCGGCTATGTTGTACCTCCTAAAGCATGGTTGAAAAAGCTTAGAGAACTATGTGATGAGTATGGTGTTTTACTAATTTTTGATGAAGTCCAGACAGGGTTTGGGAGAACAGGCGAATGGTTTGCTGCTCATACGTTCGAAGTGGTTCCAGATATCATGGCCATTGCTAAAGGGATTGCGAATGGCATGCCTTTGAGTGCTACGGTAGCCTCCAAAGAGTTGATGCAACAATGGCCTCTTGGTAGTCATGCTACGACTTTCGGTGGGAATCCGATCGCTTGTTCTGCGGCTAATGCCGTTCTGGATGTAATGGAAGAGGAGAGACTGCTTGAGAATGCTAAAAAGCAGGGCGCTTATGCGAGCCATAAGTTAAGAGAGTTGCAGGAAAAACACCCTGTGATTGGGAATATTCGTTCAATTGGTTTGATGATAGGTATTGAAATCGTTGATCCTGTAACGGGAAAACCCGATAGTGAAGCGCTTTTTAAAATCTTGGATCAAGCACTTGAACGTGGAGTCCTATTTTATTTTGGTGGCAATAAAACTGAAATCATACGGATGATCCCGCCATTAACGGTTACAGAAGAACAAATTAATGAGGGATTGAAAATGTTTGAAGAGGCTTTGGTTTCTTATGAAAGTGAAATCGGAGTTTCTCCTATATAAGGAAGAAAAAAAGGCGTAGCTGAATAATCAGCTACGCCTCATTTATTTACAATAGGGGAGGTCATTACATGCATAGGTTTCGCTCCTCCTTTAATTTTTGTGGGGGTTTTACATCGCCGGTTCTTTTAGATAAGGTGTTGTCTTTTTTTATGGAATAGAGAACGCAGGGACGGGTAACGAGGTGGGATGATCGGATGCATATGATGATAAGTTTCCTTGATCCGCTTGGTTCGTTATTCATTCTATAGGCTAAGAAAACTTCTTAGAACTTGATATCTCATCTTCGAGTGTTGTAGAGTATGTAAGAGCTAATCAAGGTTATTTTGCTTTATTTAAAGCTTAAAGCGAATCCTGACTAAGGAGGATTAATATGGAAACGAAAGATTTGAATAAGGGGAATGGTTGGGCATTGATTCCGTTCGGGGTATTCATTCTGTTGTTCATCGGCTCTGGAATACTGACCGGTGACTTTTATAAAATGCCTGTATTGGTGGCTGTGTTTGCCGCTATTCTCGTTGCCCTTTTCATGAATAGAAAAACAGCTTTTCAAGTGAAATTACAACAGCTGACGGAAGGCGGAGGTCATTCTAATATTATTTTGATGGTAATCATCTTCTTATTGGCCGGTGCCTTTTCTACAGTCGCAGAAGGGATGGGAGCTGTTGATTCAACCGTCAACTTAGGTTTGAGTATATTGCCGGGGAACTTGCTCATCGTGGGGTTGTTTATCATTGCTTGTTTCATTTCCATCTCTATGGGTACATCTGTAGGAACAATTGTTGCTCTGGCTCCCGTGGGAATGGGCATTGCAGAGCAGACCGATGTTGCAGTCGCACTGACGATGGGAGCGATTGTAAGTGGAGCGATGTTTGGAGACAATCTTTCCATTATTTCTGATACGACGATTGCCGCCGTCCGTACACAAGGAACAGAAATGAAGGACAAGTTCAAAGCAAACTTCTTTATTGTTCTTCCGGCTGCGATTGTTACGGCTATTATTTTTGGTGTGTTGACTACGGATGCAGCTTCCACGCTTCAAGATGACCATCCGTTTAACATTGTAAAAGTGTTGCCTTATCTTGGTGTTCTAATTTTTGCAATCATGGGTATCAATGTCATCTACGTCCTTATGGGAGGTATCGCCTTTGCGGGTATCATCGGCCTCTTTATGGGAGACTTTTCTGGAATGGAATTTGTGACTCTCTTAGGAGATGGATTTGCAGGCATGCAGGAATTGGCCTTGCTGGTCATCCTGCTTGGGGGACTTGTTGAATTGATTCGTCAAAATGGCGGCATTGATTTTCTTCTTCGAAAAATAAGTAGAGGTGCTCAATCGAATCGAGGTGGAGAGTTCAGTATTGCAGGATTGGTAAGCGCCGTGAACGTATCTACGGCCAATAATACGATCTCCATCATGACAGCTGGTCCTCTGGCTAAACAAATTTCAGAACGGTTTGGGATCGACTCCAAAAGGTCAGCGAGCTTATTGGATATCTTCTCCAGTTCTGTCCAAGGCTTGCTTCCGTATGGTGCACAAATTCTGTCAGTGGCAGGGGTAGCAAGCATTTCACCTGTCAGTATTGTTCCTTTCTGTTTTTATCCGATCCTGCTAGCTCTCTCGGGGGTTCTAGCTATCGTATTTCGCTTTCCCAAATTTACGATTCGAAATTTAATGGATTCAAAATAAAAGAATAGGGAATATTCACAGTACCAGGCGTTCCGTCTGGTACTGAATTTATGAATCAGGTTTAATTTAAAGAGGAGATTGATTTATGGAAGTTTCCATTAAGGACATCAACAGGAGTCATATTGAAGTGTTGCATAAGTGGGAAATGGATGAAAAATTACAAGTGCAAACAGGTGTGGATGTTCCACGTACATATGACCAATTTTTTAAAGCTTATGAATCCTACTTCAATGGTGAAAAACCGAATTTATATATGAAAGCCGTGGTTTTGGATGGCCGTTTAATCGGTAAAGTGGAACTGTTCCGAACACCAGACAAAAATTTTATCGGTATGGTGATCGCTGAAAAGAGGAACTGCGGTGTTGGAACAGAGGCTCTTCATTTATTTCTTGCAGAGATCCTTGGTCTTTTTGGCATGGAAAAAGTTTTTGCGGAAGTGTATGAGGATAATCAGGGAAGCTTGCGATTTTTTGAAAAGAACGGATTTGTACCGACAGGAGAAATTACAGAAGAATGGTTTCGAGGTAAATCAAGACGATTAGTAACATTGAAAAAAGAGCTTAAATGACGCCTGTCCATTACGAAAATGATGGACAGGCGTTTTTTTATTCCATGGTGATTCTTTTGTTATGTTTGTGTGAAAGAGCGGCTGCTTCGTTGACGGCAGTCAATTGAAGGGCATCATCTTTCTTAATGGTCGGTTCCTCTTGATTGAGGATTTCTCCGACCCATTGTTGCATAGGGGAGTGGATGGATGCTGGGAGGTCCGGATACGTCCATTCATTCATCCCATGGGTGCTGCTTTTGATCCGCACTTCGCTTCCTTCAACCATAAGTGTTCCCTCTGTCCCATAAATCTCAAGCTGAAACGGGCTTCCGGATGATACAAAACTCGATTCCAATACCGCAAGAATACCAGATTCATATTCTACGGTGGCAACAGAGTGGTCATCTACACCCCGGCCCATGAGTGATTGAAGACGAGCCGATACGGCCTTCGGTCTTCCGGCAAGGCGATTCGCCAAATAAATCGGATGGGCGCCGAGATCGATTAATGTTCCGCCACCACATTGGTCCATATCAAAAAAACGGTCAGGGAGCCAACCATTCGGGTGATTTTCATTGGAAACAGCACCATTATGCGCCACACGGCAGCGAATCATATTTACAGTTCCAAGCACCCCGTCATCTATAATCCTTTGGGCATATAGGTAATAGTCAGAAGTCAATCTAGGTAAAGAGATCATAAAATTCACGCCAGCATTCTCCATGCTAGAGAAAATTTCTTCATCGTCCTCTTTACTAAAAGAGAGGACTTTCTCTGTGTAAATATGTTTTCCATGATTTGCAGCGGCCAGGATGATTTCCTTGTGGACGTTTGTTGGGCTGGTGACAATGACACCATCGATTTCCGGGTCTGAAACCACGTGCTCGAGGTCGTCATCGAAAGGTACACCAAGTTCCTCCGCCCACATTTTTCCTCGCTCTATATCTTCATCCCAGACTTTTGAAATGTGAATAGCGGGATTTTCAGAAGCTTCACGTGCATAATCAACGGCATGCACGTGCCACTTGCTTAATAAAGCTACACGAATCATCGGTTCAGCTCCTTACTGGTTATCATTAATTGTAATCAGGGCCTGTTTGAGATCATTGAAGGTTTCCAGCTCCTCGAAATTCATCTCAGATTGGATCGCTGCAATGGCCATCTCTGTACGAATGCCGGTAAGCACTGTTCTTGTACCCAGCAATTTAATGGTTTTTGTTAAATTGAACAGGTCATTAATGAATACTTCATTGAATGTAGCGATTCCTGAAAAGTCGATGAATAATAACCGCAAACCGTGCTCTTTGACTTTATGTAGCGTGTGATCTTTGACTACATCGAAGCGTTCCGTTGAAAATTCTCCAACCAATGGAAGGACAGCTTGAAATTCGTCGATGAGAACGACAGGGGTAGAAACAGCGTTCAAATGCTTCTCCATTTCTTCATGTTCTCTTTCTTTTGTTTTGTTATAACTGTCTGTCGTCGCTCGAATCGCTGCGTCAAAAGCAGTGACAACTTCTTCCGCCACAATGAAACCTTCTTCGATTTCGGCCTCCTGAATCAAGTTTGAATTCCGCATATGCTTCATGAGAGAAAGACGGAAGACGCTCAACACATCCACGGTCTGTTTTAGAAGGACTCCTTTAGAATAGAGGTAATTTTCGGTGTCATAGCCGATGGCAGCTGCATTTGTTTCATCTGGGTGCTGTAAAAGGCTTTTAGCTACACGGTCAAGAAGTAGACGAAGCATTTCAAAATGATAATTCAGATCCTGATCAGTATAGTTGATTTGAAGCTTGTCCAAGGTTTTGGGGAGTAATTCGTCTACTAAAGTGGTTTGGTTTTCATTAAAATATTGGGCTAAACGTTCATTTAATCGTTCCATATCGTTCTCCTTCCATTTCGTTAGTTTTTCTTATACCCCATTTTATCCTAGTATAACGATTTATGGAAAGTTTTCATCATAATTTACTGTAGCTACAGGGGTACCAAGGAACGTCGTTATACCTGGTACCAAAACGGTTGCATGTAGTTATAGGTACAGGGGAAGGATTAAAATGCCTGGCACCTGGACCCTATGAGAAGCAGTATGCCAGGTTCATATATATAAATTTAAGCTTCTGTATTCATACCCAGGACAGCCACATATTGATTATTAAAGAAGGGGAAAAAGCCATTGCCCTTCCATGTCAAAGGGGTTTGAACTAATCCTAATCCATCCGCATTATACTGACCGATGATCCGTTGAAAGGCGAACAACTCATAAATACCATCTCCGTCAAAATCGATAGGATAAAGAGTGTTCAAACCAGAGACGGAACCCTGTAGAGGTGCTTTTAATGTTCCGTCCTCATTGTAAATGTCTGATAGGTATTCTGATCCCTTGTTACTGAGATCAATGATAAAAGAAAGGCCGAGCGTTTTGTTTAGGACTTCAACTTTATACTGGTTTTGATAATCGACGTCATATTCATATTCTTCATCGAACGTTTCATAGTCAAAGAGGACTCGTGCCTGGTTGTTTGAAAATGAATACAAATAGTAGTATCCGTAACCGCCGCTTCCACCAGAATCCATGCTAATTAAGATGTCATCAACGCCGTCTCCTGTGAAGTCTCCAAGGAATAGGCGTGGTTGATATCCCATGTTCGTTTTTAAAGGAATACTGTAGAAAAGATTCGTTTGTCCATCCTGAATAACAAGAGTAATGTTCGTGATATAAGGACTATCCGGCGTTTTCTCGCCGACAAGAAAAACTTGGTCTTGGATGTAGTCACCATTTACATCCCCATTGGCATAGGAGAGGATATTCGAAGTAGTTGAGGGCTGTTGCTGCCTGTATAGATAGGGATACGTGTACATAAAAAACGCCACCTTTTTTCAATACTTTATGCAGAATAGGCGGGGCGTGACAGTCATGCACCATACAAAAAAGAGCCGTATGAAACGGCTCTGAGTTCATTAAAGGCGGCTGAATCCTTCTTGCTCTAGGAAGTTGACGGCTTCTTCGTAGGAATTAAACGTACCTTCCAACTGTTCTTCAGCGTAAACATGGAAACCATCTTCTTCACGCATGAGAACAAGGGACTGATCGTTGTCGTTCAGCCATTCTTCCATGACTGGATTTTTTTTCGGCAGGAGAGAGGGACAAAGATTCGATTGCTTCCCGGATTAACGTGCGGAGTTCACCGGCGCTGATCTCCTTGATATTAACCATCCCTTTATCGTCCGTTGCATAATCATCCATTTCACCTGCATACAAATCCGTTGCCATTCGGGTGTAGTCGGTACACGACAATTTTTTTATCATAAACGCTTTCTTCATAGTGAAAATTCACTCTGCCAAGAGAAATCTCTTTCTTTTCAAGTTCAGGAAATTCTTCAATGATGTTCAGTTTTTCTTCAAATGTAAGCATAAGCTCCTCCTGAGGTGTTTATTGTAGCCCTAGTATAGCACAAGGAGACGATCAAACGCTTTGTTGCATTTGAAGAAGAACAATGGTATATTAATTGAGCGATGAGCTGTTTGTGTAAGACGAAGTACATGCTTTTATAAAGCTAAACGACGAATGTGGTCGTCGGTATATTCGCGACAAAAATCGAAAGCCTTTCCTCACTGAGGAAAGGCTTTTTTCAATGGGGTTTATTTTTTTCCGAAATTCATACGCGCGTAACGTCCACGGACCATCTGGTAAACACCATATAAGATCAAGCCAATGGCCGCAATACCCAGTAATACCTGCCCGTAAGGCTGCTGGGCGATTTCAGAGAGTGCTCCATCCAAACCTTTGGCCTCGTCAGGATTTGCGGTCAAGGCGGTTTGAATGAAAAAGAATCCGATAAGTCCGAGTACAATGCCTCTTGCTGACAATCCGAATTTACCGGATTTTTCGGCTACATTCCTTTTATGGCGGTCCATCTCTGCCGTATTCATCTTTTTCATAAAGCGGCCTGTGCTGCCTTGATAAAGTTCATAAATACCATACCCGATGATAATAGCTCCGACAATCCCGACAAGCCATTGACCGAAAGGCTGGGACAAAAGTTTGGCTGAAAGCGTCTGTTCTGAATTCCCACTGCTGGAACCAGCATGAAGGGCGATTTTAATAGCATTGAATGCCAAGGAACCATATATAACTGCACCTACAATATAACCGATTCGAGTAATTAACCCTTTCGCGTCCGTTCCTTTATTGTTAGGGTCCATGATGGCTTTAATCGCAAGCCAGGAGATATATCCGATCAAGCCGATACCAATGATCCAAAGTAATATTTCTCCAAAAGCGACACCTGCAAGAGAGCGGAGCATTCCTGACGTACCGGTTGTTTTCCCACCGACTCCAAGAGCAGCCATCAAAGTCAACACACCGACAAGAGCATAAACAACCCCCTTGGCCATGAAACCTAGTCTTCCGAACCTCCGCACCCCTGGTTTGATTTCTTCACTTGCTTCTGAGCGTTTGTTTTTGTTTGCTGTCATCGTAGAAGCCATAGTATCCCTCTCATTTCGTGAGTATAGTTTTTAATGTATTTCCCACATTGATAAAAAAAGAAACTTCCGTAAAAAAAGAAATGATATAATGCAAGGGAAAGAAAGGTGACGGATCATGTACTTAACAGTTGAAGAAACCGCAGCATATCTTGAGCTACCTGAAGACTACCTCCGGCATTTGATCTTGAATCATAAAATTAAGGCCATTTATGATGGACGACAGTATTTGATCAATAAAAATCAATTCCACAATCATTTGGAACAGATGGAAAACTATCGAAAAATGATTCAAGAATATTTGAGTGAACCTCTCCCTGAGGATCCGGATATTAAAGACGAGGATTAATGAGAAGAAACAAAAGAAGCAGAGCCTTTTTAGCTCTGCTTCTTTTGGAAAAAAGTGGACAGAAAAACATTGTGATTTTCGAATATTATAAATGAAGGTTTAACTTCGCGTAGCAATGGCTTCTATTTCTACTTTTGCTCCTTTAGGCAGTTTACTAACTTCTACAGCTGCGCGAGCAGGATACGGCTCAATCAAATAGCTGGCATACACTTCATTAACTAAGGAAAAATCATCCATGGAATCTAAGTAGATATTCATTTTCACAACATTTCTGAAAGAGAGGTCCACTTCCTCAAGTATCGCACGAATGTTTTTCATCACTCGGTGTGTTTGTTCTTCAATGTCGTTAGAAACAAATTCCATCGTCTCGGGATCTAGAGGAATCTGCCCAGAAATAAAAACGATATGTCCGAGGTCTGTGGCCTGAGAATATGGACCGATAGCACTTGGTGCTTGTTTTGTTGAAACAGCTTCAAACATGACTGACACTCCTTTATGTAGGTTTTTATACATCCTATCACGATTTTAATGATAGAGAAATAGATTCATTACCCGGGAAATATCGACAACTTATCAAAAAAATCCCCGTAAAACTACTAGGAATTGGAGAAAAAGACTTATTTTGATATATTTTTGTCCGATATAATACGTGTAGAGTAGTTAAGAAATATGGTGGAATATTATTTTTTAAATTATTTCAAAATAATAGTTTAAAGTAGTTTATTTAGGGTAAGGTACGAGTGAAGGAGATGAAATTATGCCTTATAAAGTACGGTTAGAACAACAAATAGAAGAATTGAGAACGCGCATGTATGAAATTTATAACAATAATCCGACGGACGATGAATTATTGAGGATTTCACAAGAATTAGATGATCTATTGAATCGTTTTAGTGAACAAAGACAATACCAATGTTCCAATTAAATTAGATGAAAAGTACATAGGGCGATAAGTGATTGAATCCTTACAGCCGCTATGGTATTGTAAGATCAATGCCACCCTAGCAATCGTAACGACTGCGGGAAACTTAACCATTTCTATAGGGTGGCAGGTTACATAACAAACATGAACCTCCTGCGAATTTCGCAGGAGGTTTTTTATGTTCAATTTTTTTAATGACATTCCCTTATCTTCTGGAAGGGTATGAGATTTTATATTAACGATGGAGGGCGAAAACTATGGGGAATATTCTTGGGAGCGCTTTATTTTTAAGAAAAAAAAGATAAAAATATAAATATTCAGAAAATGGGTTGTGATTCGACAAAATCATCGCTAGAATACTTCTTACATTCAATTTTGAAAGGAGGCTCAGCGATGATCACATTTATCGCATCTATTGTTTTACTTGTCGTCGGATATCTTTTTTATGCAAAGGTGGTTGAACGAATTTTCGGGATCAATGAACAAAAAAATACACCTGCATATGAAAAGAACGATGGCTTTGACTATGTGCCGATGAGCTGGTGGAAAGCGAGTCTTATCCAGCTATTAAATATCGCTGGGCTCGGACCTATATTCGGTGCTGTGATGGGAGCGTTATACGGTCCCGTGGCATTTATCTGGATCGTAATTGGCTCCATATTTGCTGGAGCTGTTCATGATTACTTTTCAGGGATGCTTTCCCTTCGTCATGACGGAGCTCAATACCCGACACTCGTAGGGAAATACTTAGGCCGTCCTGCCAGGTCGGTGATCAATCTTTTATCTATAGGCCTTATGATCTTAGTAGCCGCAGCCTTTACTGCCGGCCCAGCTCAATTGATGGCAGAAATCACACCGCTAGGGTTTTTCACATCTGTTGTAATCATTTTTTCATATTTTCTTATTGCAACTCTTCTGCCGATCAACAAAATCATTGGAAAAGTGTACCCGTTTTTCGGGGCCATCTTAATTTTCATGGCGGTCTCTATAGGGGTAGGGATGTTCTTCTTTGATCACCCGATTCCTAATTTGACGGTAAGCAATCTCCATCCGGATGAACTGCCTATCTGGCCGATGCTGATGGTGACAATTTCATGTGGAGCTATATCTGGCTTCCACAGTACGCAAAGTCCAATTCTCGCTCGAACGCTGAAAAAAGAGAGTGAAGGAAGAAAAGTGTTCTATGGTGCCATGATTGCTGAAGGAATTATTGCCTTAATCTGGGCCGCTGCCGGTATGACTTTCTTCGGTAATACAGGAGGTCTGCAAACGGCACTAGCAGAGGGAGGACCTGCCGGAGTCGTTAACGAAATCAGCAGTACCACCCTTGGTACGCTAGGGGGGATTCTTGCCGTTCTTGGTGTCATTATCCTGCCAATCACTACGGGAGATACCGCGCTGCGTTCTTCACGTATGATGCTTGTGGATTTTGCTCGTCAGGTCAGTAAAAAGGACTTCCAAGGAAAATGGACACCGTTGCTATTCGCGGTTCCGGTTGCGATTCCAACGTTTCTATTAACACAAATGGATTACAGTTTTCTTTGGAGATATGTGGGTTGGTCCAACCAGGTCGTTGCGACAGTGATGCTTTGGACAGGGGCTATGTATTTGTTGAAAAATCACAAGTTCCACTGGATCTGCAGTGTTCCCGCCCTGTTCATGACAGCTGTAGTAAGCTCCTATATTTTCTACGCCCCTGAAGGGTTTGGTTTGGAGTATTCCACTTCTATGATCTTAGGATCGGTCATCTGGCTTGTCGTTGCTACATGGTTTGTATGGCAGGTAATTAAACAGAAAGTGAGAAAAGAAGATACCATCGTTACTTCAAAAGCAGGATAATCTAAAAGCCGCTTAGCCCCAGGCCAAGCGGCTTTTATTCCTTTCCATCTTATTAAAGATATGGCAGGATTGTTGGAGACTCAGTTTCGAGATGTTTCCGGGGTTCGTTGCTAGTTGGGCGTAAGGACCACTCAACAAAAGTCTTGAAACTGAGTCTTCAAAAATAGGGAGCGTTAGTGGAAGTTGGTATTTCTTTGTAATGAGCTTATTCCTAGTAACCTTATCGGTTTTTTATGATATGATATGTAACAAGAAGTAATGGAAAGGAGTCGGTTCGATGAGCAAAATTTATATTCTCCATGAGAACGATGAATGGACCGATCATTTAACGGAGCGTTTAGAAGAGCTCGATCTTCCATATGAGCTCTGGCATTTAGATCAGGGAACGCTTGATTTGACAAGCGAGCCACCGGAAGGGATTTTTTACAACCGTATCAGTGCATCTTCTCATACAAGGAATCACCGTTATGCACCTGAGTTTACTGAAGCTGTCCTTGCCTGGCTTGAACGCCATGACCGCACCATTGTCAATGGCAGCCGCGCTTTAAGGCTTGAAGTTAGTAAGGTCAATCAATATATGGCACTAAACCAAGCGGACATTCGTACACCGAAAACAATTACGGCTGTAGGGAAAGAGAATATCCTCGATGCTGCGCGGCAGTTGGACATGGAATCGTTCATAACGAAACACAATCGTGCTGGAAAAGGGCAGGGAGTTCAGCTTTTCCATTCTACGGAAGCGTTGCGTGAATACTTGTACAGTGAATCTTTTGAGGAGCCGGTTGATGGGGTGACATTGATTCAACAATATATTGAAGCTCCAGAGCCCTATATTGTTCGTCACGAATTTGTAGGCGGAAAATTTGTATATGGGGTGAAGGTCGATACTTCTGAAGGTTTTGAACTGTGCCCTGCAGATGCGTGCTCGATTGAAGATTTGTATTGCCCGACGGATGCAGAACCCCGAACACCAAAAGCGAAGTTTGAAGTTCTTGAAAATTATCGTCCATCCATCGTTGATGATTATGAAAAGTTCTTAGCGGAAAACAAGATCGACGTAGCTGGAATTGAAGCTATTCAGGATAAAGAAGGTCGTTTCTACACATATGATGTTAACACGAATACAAACTACAATTCTGATGCTGAAGCTAAAGCTGGAACTTATGGTATGCTTGAGCTGGCAAAGTACCTTGGGAGCCTTTTACAAAAGTCGCTCGTTTAACAAAAAGATCGATCACATTCATGTGATCGATCTTTTTTAGTGGCGTTTGCTTAACCAGAGAACTCCTGATTTAGCGAGACGAGGAAGAACACCTGTCATCGGTTTTTGAAGCATGTTACCAAATCCGTCATTTTTCCCAAGAGAGCCGAGAGCACCTTTTAGTTTAACCTCAGATGGACGTTCAGGTACACGGTTTCTTAGCACGGCATTAAGTACATCGGCTACCTTTTCTCCTTGCTGTCCGGCAAGCTGTGCACTCGGTGAGTGTTCAGAGGATGCACAATCACCTACAACGTAGACATTTTGATGTGTCGGCACTTGATAAAAATCATTGACGATAACTTTTTCCTGGTCATCCTTTTCAAAAGGAAGCTCTCTGACAAGGAAGTTCGGTCGGACACCTGCGGTCCATACAGTCACGTCGTTTAAATAACAGACACCATTGTTGCAGACGCCATCTTTCTCGACGTACTCTACGTTTGCTCCGTGGATCACTTCCACTTCATTATCCTTAAACCACTTCTCTACATAATCTTGAATTTTGGAATCGAAAGCCTTCAATACCGTGTCTCCTCGGTCCAACAAGCGAATGTTCAAATCTGGTCTGCTTTCCCGGACTTCTGAAGCGACTTCGATCCCGCTTAGTCCAGCTCCGACTACGGTCACCTTTCCGTAGGCACCGAGGTTGTTGATGGCAAAGCCTGCACTCCTTGCTTTTGAGAACGTCTGCACACTTTCGGTGAATTCTCGTGCTCCTTCAATTCCGTGGTAGTTATCTTCACAGCCAAGACCAATTAATAAATAATCGTAGGGAAGGCTTTTTTCCCCGCCTTTGATGATGATGGCCTCATTTTCTGTGTCAATTTTCTCCACCTCATCGAAGACATAAGTGACTTGCTCGTGTTCTGGAAAATCAACGCGCGCATGACGGTCGGACTCCGTTCCTGCTGCTATGGTGTAAAATTCAGTTTTTAATGAATGGTAAGGATTCCTGTCGACGACAGTGATATGTACATCTTCCGGGATTTGATCGAGCAACCCGTGTAAAGTGTTCATACCGCCATAGCCGCCCCCTAAAATAACGACCTCTTTCATCTTTGTTCCACCACCTTTTCCTTAATCCCCTTTTCGAAAACGCTTTCTGATTGCTACAACCTTTAGAGTACCAAAATTACTGCTGAAAAACTAGAATGATTGAGCAAATTCTCTCATCTTTCCTTATTATTCGATTCCCTATCCGTAAATATTTAAAAGTCTAAATGTAAACATCCTTAACAAATTCTTTCACATAAGGTCCCGTTTGTTGGAGACTCAGTTTCGAGATTTTTGTGCGGTGGGTTGGGGCTGCGGGGGGTGACTCGCTTTCCGCGGGAGCGCGGTGAGCCTCCTCAGGCTTACGCCTTGCGGGGTCTCACCAAGCACTCTTTTCCCGCAGGAGTCTCGCCATCCCCCTCCGCCCCTTTGCCATAGAAGTTTCTCGAAACCACTTCTGGAATAAGCGGCTTATATGCAAATGGTAATTGGAAGGAAATGAACTCCTAGGGGTCCTATTCTGCATGCAGAAAACTTGGTATAGAGCGCTTTATGCTTAACACCAGATTAGTGGGAATCCCCCTCCCACAGTGAAGAGGTTCGTTTCTCTCATACATTGAATGGGGTGGTTGGGAAGCTGCGAGACTCCCGTGGGAGAAGGAGACAGGTGAGATCCCATAGTGCTTCAGAGCGCCTGAGGAAGATCGGCACTCCCCAGCAGGAAAGCGAGTAGCTTCCCAGCCACCCCTGGTGCTTAACTAGGGAAACGAATCCTGAAAACACCTTGAAACGTAATCTGCAACAATCCTGCCATTATGTTGAATAACAGTAAGGGATAGTTCATTTTTGAAGTGGAATCTGGTACATTGAAGGCAGAAATGGTTAGAAAGGAAACGACGATGAAAAAAATACATAGCGATCTTTTGCAATTTAGAGGCACGCATTATGATTTTGGATTTTATCAAGGGAAACTGCTGGAAGATTCGTGGACAGTTAAGAATAGAGAAAAACAATGGCGGGTGAGGAAGCCACGTTTTGTTGTAGAAGAACAGGAAGTGAAGGAAGCGATCTCGCGTTTTGCTCCGGGCGTCTGGGATGAGCTTTTGGGATTGAGGGATGCGCTGGAATGGCCGATGGAGAAGGTGATGATGGAATTCGGTGGATATCGCATCGACTATAAACGGAGTGGATGTTCGATTATGACCGGAGACGGCTATTTCATTAGGAATTATGATTACATGCCGAAGACATATGAGGGAAGGTATAGTCTTTTTCAACCGACTGACCAGGGATACAGCATTATAGGACCAACGCAGCGGATCACTGGACGTATGGATGGAATGAATGAAAAAGGTCTTGTGATGGGCTATAACTTCATGCACCGCAAACGTCCTGGGGATGGATTTATCTGCTGTATGATTGGACGTCTTGTGCTTGAGTCTTGCGCAAACGTAACGGAAGCTGTCCAAATGCTGCGCGAGATCCCTCATCGCCATTCATTCAGTTACACAGTATTCGATAAAAGCAATGCGACCTATGTAGTGGAGGCTTCTCCACGGGGCGTAGAGGTAAGAGAGGCGGACGTTTGTACGAACCATTTTGAAATTATGAAAAAGGAAAATCGTAATCACCTTGTAGATTCTATGAAGCGTCTGGATGCCATTCAATCGAATCGTGAAAGTATCAAAGGTGCATATGATGCCTTCCGGTTAATGAATGATACCGATCGTGGCGTGTTTTCTAAGTTGTACAGCAATTGGGCTGGAACCATTCACACGTCTGGATACTTACCAAAAGAAAACAAAGCCTGGTTTGCTTTAGGTGGGGATCGAGAACCGGTGGAATTTGAGTTCTCCCGATGGTTAGATGGAGAGGACCTTGAAGAAGAAAAGGTGAGTGGAGAAGTAGATACCGATATCCCTTTTGCTCACATGGAGGACGGCGCCTATTGGAGTGGGAAGAAATGACCGCGACGCGATGTGTCATTCGTAAGGGGAAACCAGAAGACGCGGCTCATACCATGGCGATTGCTAAGGAAATATTATCTGAAGGTTATGGATTGAAACACCTTTCTGAGTTCCATGATTCTCTCGAAAAAGAAAAAGCATGGATCACCCGATACGAAGAACCTGAGTTTTTTCTGGTCGCCGAAATGGACGGTGATGTTGTAGGCTTTTTAAACTTTGATTTGGGAGCTCTTTCTTCCACAAGACATCAGGGCACTTTTGGTGTTAGTGTGAAAAGGGACGTAAGGAACATGGGGGTCGGAAGAAAACTCGTGACGGCCTTGACGGCACGATGTAGGCAAACCGATGGAATTGACATCATCCGGTTGAATGTATTGGAATCCAATGCAAGAGCCATCCACCTTTATAAGTCCCTCGGCTTTCAAAAGGAAGGATGTTTTCAAGATTACATTCGAAAGAACGGCAGAAGTGATAACCTGATCCATATGGCGCTGCATTTACATTCTTAAAAGGAAGTGATGGGAAGATGCCTGAAAAAGTGATCGTCTCTTGGAGCGGTGGCAAGGATTCGGTCCTTGCCTTGCAAAAGGTGATAGATGATGAGAACTATGAGGTCGAGGGTCTTTTTTCAACCATCTCTGAGCAATCTTTCCGTCTGCCTGTCCATGAAGTCAGTGAGAATCTGCTGATGAAACAGGCGGAGGCACTCGGACTACCTCTTGAAATCGTCCCCGTTCCGGAAAGTGCTTCAAATCACGTTTATAACAAGGTAATGAAAAGGATGTTACAAGGATTCAGGGAAAGAAAAATCAGCAAAGTGGTTTACGCTGATCTCTTCCTTGCAGATATACGGGCGTTTCGTGACGAATTACTGTGGAAGAATGAAATGGCGGGCGTCTATCCTTTATGGAACATGGGTTCAGATAAGGTAGCGGAAGAGGTCATTGAGAAGGGGTTTCAGGCCGTGGTCACTACTGTTGATACGAAAAAGCTGGATGAGACAATTCCTGGAGCTCTCTATGATCAGAAGTTTCTACATTCCTTGTCCCCTGACATCGACCCTTGCGGAGAAAACGGAGAATTTCACACATTTGTATATGGTGGGCCCTTATTTCATAGACCTTTGGTGATTCAGCAAGGAAGGCGATTTGAGACACTGGGTGGGAGGTTTTCTCATGTGGAAATTGGTGAAGAGTAGACAAGCATCTTTGGAATAAGGTATAACTAAGAAAACACATGTTGGAGGTTACTATGGAAGATATTTTACAAATGAAAGATAAAAACATCGTCGTCATGGGTGTGGCGAACCAGAGAAGCCTTGCTTGGGGAGTAGCTAAATCCCTTTATCAGGCTGGAGCCAACGTTATTTTTACATATCGTAAAGAAAGAAGTTATAAAAAACTCGAGAAGCTGCTTGCTGATGGTGGATTGGATGCAAAAGCAATCGTTCAATGCGATGTAAACAGTGATGAAAGTATTCAGCAAGCTTTTGCCGAAATCGGCGAGAAAGTCGGAGTCATTCATGGGGTCTGTCATTCCATCGCTTTTGCACATGCGGAGGATTTGAAAGGTGATTTCGTCGAAACTTCCCGTGATGGATTCGCTTTTGCGCAGGATACAAGTGCTTATTCACTTATTGCAGTAGCAAAAGCAAGTCAACCATATATGACAGAAGGCGGATCGATGATTGCTATGAGTTATCTTGGAGCTGAACGTGTGGTCGAGGGCTACAACGTCATGGGGGTAGCAAAGGCATCCCTTGAAGCTACGGTCCGTTACTTAGCCTCTGACTTAGGGAAAAATCAAATCAGAGTCAATGCTATTTCGGCTGGTGCGGTTCGCACACTTGCTGCTAAAGGGGTCCCAAGTTTCAATGAAATTTTACACAAAATTGAAGAAACTGCTCCACTGAAAAAGAATGTGACGCAGGAAGAAGTCGGAGATATGACGCTTGCCATGATGAGCCACTTGTCACGCGGAGTGACAGGAGAAATTGTCTATGTTGATTCGGGTTACAATATTTTAGGTTAATGATGAAGTCCCCTCGAGCAGGGGGCTTTTTTCTTTGCTGAAAACGTTTTATAGCTTCTGTTTGGGGAATGGACTCTTAGATAAGGAAATCCACACAGGACCAATTCATTAGAACGGAGGCTATCGGATTATGCAAAGACAACAAACCATTATCGAAGAGTCATTAAAAGCCATTATGGAGGATGCAGATTTTCTTCCGGATTTGAAAGCACAAACACGGGAGCAAGCATACAATTCATTAGTCGCCTTGCTTTCGACTCCGAATCATATCCACAAATCCTTTCTACGCATCACTACTGAAAATGGAACGATTGTAAGAATTCCGTCATTCCGTGTACAACATAGTGATACGGTAGGTCCGTATAAAGGCGGAATTCGTTTTCATGAATCGGTTGATGAAGACGAAGTTTCGAATTTAGCGAAACTGATGACTTTGAAAAATGCCCTGCATGAACTTCCTTTTGGTGGAGGTAAAGGGGGAGTAGTCATCAACCCGAAGGAATACAGCGTAAAAGAACTCAACTTGATCTGTAAAAAATATGTTCAATATTTCAATGATATCCTCGGGCCTGACAAAGACATTCCAGCACCAGATGTCGGTACAGGGGAGCGGGAAATGGATTGGATGATGGGAGAATTCAAAAATATACACCCTGGAGAGCCGTATCGAAACAGTTTTACGGGTAAAAGCATTGTAAATGGCGGATCGCTGGGAAGAAGAGAGGCTACCGGAAAAGGGGTCTACTATACGTTTCGGTATATGATGCATGATTTCGTCAATGAACATAGAAAATGGTTAGGCGATACAGAGAATATTTTTGCCCATACGGCTCTTGACCATGCTGATAAAAAGTTGAAAATGGCAATCCAGGGTTTTGGTAACCTTGGTTCTGTAGCTGCGCTTGAAGCCTATCAATGCAACCATCTTCAAAATCGTGTCGTTGCGGTGAGCGATGCTAATGTCATGTTATATAACTCTGATGGTCTGGACATTCCTGGGCTAGTTAAATTTGCAAAAGAGAATGATGGGGATCTGCCTTCAACGGAAGAAGAATTGAACGAGCAGGAACTTGTGGCAGAGATTAAAGAGCGGGATGCCTTGCTGGAAATGGATGTTGATGTTCTGATTTTAGCAGCGTTGGAAGATCAAATCCACAAAGATAATATGAAGGACATTCAAGCGAAGATCATTGTAGAGGGGGCAAATGGACCGATTACGGAAGAGGCAGATCGGTATCTTGCAGATAAAGGTGTATTGATTGTCCCTGATATCTTAGCCAATGCAGGTGGTGTCATCGTTTCTTACTACGAATGGGTCCAGGGGAGAGAGGCACAGTTCATGACGGAGGATCAGGTTTTCGAAAGACTCTTCGATAAGCTGAAGGGTACCATGGATACGATTCTTCCACAATTTTTCGGAGATCCGTTCCCGTTGAGGCAAAATTGTTACATCCACTCCGTAACAAAATTATCTACAATTATGTACCGTCAAGGAAAACTTTATTAGGGTTTAAAAACTCAGCCTAACGAGGCTGAGTTTTTTTGTACATATTTTCTTAGAAAAGGGAAAATTAAAGAATGAGTGCTTATTTAAAGGAGGAGTTGGAATGCTTGAAGGTAAATCGGCTTTAATTACTGGTTCCGGACAGGGGATTGGACTTGAAATCGCCACAGAATTTGCAAAAGCAGGCGCGAAGGTCATGCTTAATGATATCAATGAAGATACCCTCAACAAATCAGTAGAACAGCTACGATCACAAGGACATACAGTAGAAGGGGTCGTTGCCAACGTAGCGAAAGAAGAAGATGTGAAAAATGCAATTGAAGAAACGGTCAGTAAGTTCGGCAAAATTGATATTCTAGTTAATAATGCAGGGATCCAGCATGTCGCTCCAATTGAAGAATTCCCTAGTGAGAAATTTTCATTGATTCTAGATATCATGCTGAAAGGACCGTTCTACGGCACGAAGTATGCGTTTCCACACATGAAGGAACAAGGCTATGGTCGTATCTTAAATATGGCTTCTATCAATGGACTTATCGGATTCGCTGGAAAAGCTGGTTACAACAGTGCCAAGCATGGGGTCATCGGGTTAACGAAGGTAGCTGCTCTAGAAGGCGCGGACCACGGTGTTACGGTAAACGCGATCTGCCCGGGGTATGTAGATACACCGCTTGTCCAAAACCAGTTAGAAGACCTTGCGAAATCGAGAAACATCGAAAAAGAAAAAGCGTTGGAAGAAGTAATTTACCCACTCGTACCACAAAAACGATTGCTTCAAGTGCAGGAAATCGCAGACTATGCTATTTTTCTTGTCAGTGAAAAAGCAAAAAGCATTACAGGACAAGCAGCGGTTATTGATGGTGGATACACCGTTCAATAAAAAAGTAAAACACGTCCCCTTTGATCAGGGACGTGTTTTTCATTTGTATCATCTACAACAAAAGCTTCCCTCCATAAGGAGAGAAGCTTTTCTTAGTTGATGCCCATCATAGCAAGGAAGATAATCGCAATGGTTGCAATCATCGGAATAAGAAGACCGACAACAAAAACATCCTTGTAGGAATCTTTGTGGGTCAATCCTGTAACGGTGAACAATGTTAATAAAGCACCGTTATGAGGGAGTATGGAGGCTCCAGACGCTACCGAAGTTATACGGTGAAAAGCTTCAAGGCTCAACCCTTGATCAACAGCAATATTGTAATACTCCTGTCCGAGAGCTTCGAGAGCGATTCCCATTCCGCCAGACGCCGAACCGGTAATCATCGCAAGCAGACTGACGGCAAAAGCTTCGGAGAAAAACGGGCTTAGTGGGATACTGAAAATCAATTCCTTAACAGAGTCAAACCCAGGTGAAGCCGTAACAACAGTACCAAATCCTACGGCAGCACTTGTGTTAATGGTAGCCATAACCGAACCTGAAGCCCCGCCGTTAATAGCTTTGATGAAATCTTTATAATCTTTCCAGTTAAAGATCATGATTAATATGATCCCGATGAGCAATGCAGCTAAAATGCTAATGTCAAAGGCGTTCAATGTCAAAACCACAGCTATTAGTGGAATGGTGGAAAGAATCCAGTTTGGAAGTTCTTCTTCGTTCACACTTTTAACTTGGTTGTCACCTTCAGGCTCTGTAAATTTTTCATCTTTGTTGTTCAGTTGTTTTTCACGGAATTTCAAGTAAAAATATCCGCCGACAGCCATGATCAAAGCGGCAACAATCCCTAAAATTGGAGCAGCCATCGTGTCTGTCTTGAAGGTGTTGATGGGAATGATATTCTGAATTTGAGGTGTTCCATGAAGTGCCGTCATTGTAAATGTGAAAGCCCCAAGTACGAACGTCGAAGGAATCAACTTTCTGGAAACATTCGCCTCACGGAACATCGCTACAGCCAATGGATACACTGCAAAGACCACAACAAACAAACTAACTCCGCCATACGTAAGAATCGCTGCCGATAAAAGCATGCCAAGAATCGCGCGTTTTTTACCAATCACGCTTGAAATCTTATGAGCAACCGACTGAGCGGCTCCCGTATCTTCCATCAGCTTCCCGAAAATCGCACCGAAAAGGAAAATCGGAAAATAGTCTTTCGCAAAGTCGACAAAACCTTGCATGTAGGTATCTGTGTATGCGGGCAGGATATCCATACCGCTCAAAATTGCCACAATACCTGATACCAGTGGCGCAATCCAGATGATGGACCATCCAAGATAAGCCAAAAGCATAAGTAAAACGAGTCCAATTAGGATACTGATCATGATGAATCCCTCACTTTGTTTAATATCTGTTTTACTTTGTCCAAAACTGAAAAATAAATGAGGAATTCCATATGGATTCAAATAGTTAAAAGAAATCTAGCGTTCGTTCCTCCGCTAAAGCTCCCTTTACTTGAAGACTCAGTTTCGAGATGTTTTCGGGTTTCGTTGCCCAGGTTGAACGTCAGGGGTGGCTGGGAAGCTACTCGTCCAGCTCCATCGCCCAGACACTCGCGTCATAAGCAGAACAGCAAAGGAATGAAAAGCACATTCCGTTGCTGTTCTGCTTATGCCAGTCGTGTCTACCAGGGCGATTCCGCTTTTGAACACTTTCCTGTGGGGGAGTGGCGAGCTTCCTCGGGCTAAAGCCCTGTGGGATCTCGCCTATCTCCTTTCTCCCACGGGAGTCTCGCAGCTTCCCCTCCGCCCCAACCACTTAATAAACATCTCGAAACTTAGTCTTCCACAATCCTGCCATTTTGTTGAATAAAAAAAACCGAGTATAACCTCGGAGGGTTATACTCGGTTTTGGTATTAATTGATCAGCCTGTGTTACGAAGGCCGGCTGCAATTCCGCTGATGGTGAGAAGAACTTCTGTCAAGATGTCCTCATGGTCATCGACTTGACGTAATTCCTTGATGAGTTCCACTTGAAGGAAGTTCAATGGATCAACGTACGGGTTACGTAGTCGTACGGATTCTTTAATTGTCGGTTGGTGATCAAGAAGTTCGGCATCTCCAGTGATTTGCAGAAGTATATCTTTCGTGCGATTGTATTCTTCCACTATGTTTTGGAAAATACGTTCCCCAAGTTCTTGATCATTAACAAGTGCTTTATATTCTTTCGCTGTTTGAATATCGGCTTTTGTCAGGGCCATCTGCAAATTGTTGATGGTAGAGCGGAAGAACGGCCAGTTCTCATACATTTGCTTGAGAACGGCTAGGTTATCTTCGTTCTTTTCAACATAACTTGCAAGACCTGTCCCTGCTGCGTACCATGCAGGAATGAGCTGTCGGTTTTGTGTCCAAGCGAAAACCCATGGAATGGCTCTTAAGTTCTCAAATTTGGAACTGTCTTTACGCTTCATAGGACGCGAACCAATATTAAGTTCACTGATTTCTTGTAACGGTGTCGCTTCGTTGAAGTAAGTCAAGAAATCGGAATCACCGAATACGAGCGACTGGTATTTTTTCAAGGATACATCAGAAATGTCCTCAAGGGCTTGCTCCCATAGTTCTTCCCTATGGTGGCCTTGTTCGGATTCTTTGGAAATATTCATGGCACCCTCTAGAAGGGTAGATGCTCCTTGCTCAAGGCTTCGGTATGCAATATCTCTCAGCAAGTAACGGGAAGAGAGGACCTCTCCTTGTTCGGTAATTTTTACGCCTTCACCAAGAGTCTCCACTGGCTGGGAAAGCAGGCTTCGGTTCAACGGCCCGCCTCCACGGCCAAGGGAACCTCCTCGACCATGGAAGAACTTCAATCCAACATCGTATTCGTGAGCCATATCGTGAATTTCCTGTTGGGCTTTGTAAAGTCTCCAGTTAGCTGTGAGTGTTCCGCCATCTTTACTTCCATCAGAATATCCAAGCATAATTTCCTGATGATTTCCATGCTTGTCCAAATGTTTGCTGTAGACATCCATTTCGAATAGAGTCTTCAAAATATCAGGGCCTGCTACAAGGTCGTCGACAGTTTCAAGAAGTGGTGCTACGTTCAAGTTGCTTTCCACTGTGCCATCCGCATGCAGACGGTAGATGCCAGCTTCCTTTGCTAATACTAGGACTTCAAGAAGATCACTTGCAGATTCTGTCATACTAATCAAGTAGACTTCAATCGAACGCTCACCGAATTCCTTATGAGCTTTACGGATCATTTGAAAGACATTCAACATTTTTTGTGTCTCTTCAGAATAGTCTTCGTTCAATAATGAAATTGGGCGCGGATCCTTCAATACATCTTGTAGGATTTCAAGCTTCTCTGTTTCTTCTAGAGAAGAGTAGTCATCGACGATTCCTACTTTTTGTAGAAGTTCTGAGACTGCTGATGCATGTTCGCCACTATGATTACGAATATCGAGTGTTGCGAGGTGGAAGCCGAATAGTTCCACTTGACGAATTAGTTTGCGCAGCTTTTTCAGTTCGCGTTTGTTCGGCTGGTGCGTTTGTGCACTGTCACGAATTTGGCGCAAGTCATTGAGAAGCTCGTCCGCATACCCGTAGCCGATATCAGACTTACCTACTTGACGAAGGCGTTCTAGAATAATGGCAAATTTACGACGGTAAATTTCACGGTCCACTCGCCATTTCTTACCTTTTGGAAGCATTGGTTCTTCTTTTTCGATTGCGTTTTTCAATTCATCGGTGACAGTTACTTGTGTGGACGAATGGCTGAATCGTTTCATCAGCTCGACGAGTACCGCATCATATTTTTTCAAAACAAGTTTTCGTTGTTTTTGAAGCGTTTGCCATGTGATTTCAGGTGTTACGTTCGGATTTCCGTCTCGGTCGCCGCCGATCCAGGAACCAAAACGAAGGAAGTTCGGGACGTTCCAATCTTCATTTGGATAGTGATCTTCCAAACGAGCCTCGAGCTCCTGGTGGATATCTGGAAGCACGTCAAATAAGGTTTCGTCGAAATAATAAAGGCCGTTGCGCACTTCATCCATAACGGTTGGTTTGCGTTCACGTAATTCATCTGTCTGCCAAAGAACCGTGACTTCATTTTGCAGGCTGTCCTGTAAGCTTTCACGTTCGCTCTTCGTCAATTGAGGGTGGTCAAGCTTTTTCAGGATTGTTGCAATACGCTTTTGAATCTCTAGCACAGTCCGCTTTGTAGCTTCTGTAGGGTGGGCGGTAATAATTAATTCGAGAGAGAGCTTGTTCAAGACCTCTTGAATCGCACCTTTAGAAAAGTCATTTTTTTTCAAGTTCTGTACAGCGCTTTCGAGCGAGAATGGTTGAGCACCATGATCTTCGCCTAATTGGTATTCGCGGCGACGGCGAATGCGATGATTTTGTTCAGCGATATTAACGAGGTGGAAATATATTGAGAATGCGCGGATGACTTGGGAGCGCATCGGTGGTTCGAGGTTTTGTATTTCATCTTTCAGTTGATTATATGTTGAGGGGTCTGGACTCTTCCTCAAGTCTTTCGTTAATTGTCGGATCGTTTCTACTTTGTTTAGTAGTTCCTCTCCGCCGTGGTGGACGAGAATATCACCTAGCATATTCCCTAATGCATGGATGTCCCGGCGTAAGGGAGTTGTATGATCGTTTGTGTTTTTTACAGTAGTCATACTTTCACCTTCCTGTCAGATCAATTTAAGTAAGATAAAATTGCCTATGTGTTTCATAATGTTATCAGAATAATTTGCATAGTCAAACACTTAGATCCGTGATACCATCAATAGTTACCCTGTTTTAATCATCAGAAAAATATGGCAAGTCTAAGAATGACAACGCATGTAAGCGTTAACTTATAATCATGCATAAACATACTTCTATTATTTTAAATTCTTTCCCAACAAAACACAAAATGAAAATCTTAGGTGCGTTGTTTGGAAGAAAATGTATGACCTGGTCACCCAATTATTTACATGCAAAAAGGATGCTGGAGCTTTCCTATTGGTTGTGGTGAATAGGAATGGGGGGAGTATGAAAAAGTAAGAGGGGAGAACGTCACGCGTTCTCCCCTCTTAGGTGCTATGTATATTTATGGAGACTCATTTCATAAAGGCTCCAAATTTCGTCTTCAAATGGGCGATGTTTTTTTAAAGTAGTGGTCTATGGTGAAACCAGCATTTTCATAACAGCGGATGGCCCCTCTATTGAAATCGAAGACACCTAATGTCACTTTTTCTAGCTTAAGGTGTTGAAAGGCGTACATGGATATTAGCTGTATCATATGGCGGCCATACCCTTTCCCTCTATATTTGGGAGAAACAATGACTTTTCCAATGCGCCCTTGTTTTTTATCAAGATCTATTCGTCCTATAGAGAGGTGCCCGACGATTTCATCGAGTGAGGGATCATACACTTGGAAAGCTCGTCGGTCTTCTGCATCTTTGTAATCCATCAGCTGCTGATGGGTTAATGGGAAATTGAACATCGGCCCTCCCCATTGCATGAGGGATCTCGGTGATTCAATCCAATTGAAAAGTGTTTGAAAATCTTTTTCTTGAAAAGGGATTAATTGAAGCATGGTCATTCTCCTAACCTTACTTTTTTGATAATACACTACTTTAGAAAAATTATGAAAAAAATCGTGACATTACATCCATACACATGGGATGATAAACTATTGTACAGTTAACGTTGGTAGAGGAGGGAATCTAGTGGCAGATAATGAAAAAGATCAAGTCATTGATGAAGCCGTAGGTGAAAAAGAAATAGGAAGGTTAGAGTTTCGTGGAGGAGTCTTTACCGCGACCATTCCTTTGGTGTTTTTCATCATATGGGCAATTGTATTAAGTGTAACAGGCCTTGTGACCGAACAAGCGTTAGTGCTAGGGATGGTCATTGGGATTGCTATCGGTTTATTTTTATGTAAGTCCAAATGGTCGGATTATGCACAGAGCTTAATATCCGGCATGGCCCAACCTGTAGGAGTCGTTGCCATCATCGCCTGGTTTTGGGCAGGGATGTTTGCAAACATGTTATCCGCTGGTGGATTAGTCGACGGCCTTATTTGGTTCGGTTTCCAATCCGGACTGGAAGGGGGGAGCCTTTGTTGGCATAACTTTTCTTCTAGCAGGATTGTTTTCAACAGCTGTCGGTACCGGTTATGGTACAGTAGCGACTTTTGGTGTTCTGATGTATCCGGCTGGAGTCATTCTAGGAGCGGATCCTGTTATTCTCCTTGCTGCGATTTTAAGTGGAGCTGTTTTTGGAGATAACTTGGCCCCTGTATCAGACACGACGATTGTATCTGCAACAACTCAGGATGCTGACGTACCAGGAGTTGTGCGGTCACGCTTTAAATATTCCATCACAGCAGCCATACCAGCTCTCATTTTATTTGTAATTTTCGGCGGTGGTGGAGAGATGGGCAGTCAGCAAGTGGTCAGTGAGCTTCAAAGTGAAGTTTCACCTGAAGGGCTTCTCATGTTAGCTCCTTTTGCTTTAGTTTTATACTTAGCCTTAAGCGGTCATCATCTATTGACCTCGCTATCCTACGGGATCCTTGCCGCTGCCGTGTTCATTTTCCTTACCGGTCATTCCTTGAAAGATGTCCTGTACATCCATAAGAACGATGCCGGTGAAGCAGTGATTGAAGGGGCATTAATTGATGGAATTAGTGGCTATTTCAATATGGCAATCCTAATTTTATTCATCCTTGCCGCTGCCTACCTGTTGGATGTCGCAGGCACCATGGATGTCATCAAGAACTTTTTCTTAAAGTTAATTAACAATGTGGTGCGCAGGGCCGAACTTTCCATTTTCGGAATTGTTGCTTTCTTGAATGTATTTATTACGATCAATACAGCGGCTGAGATTGCTGCAGCACCGTTTGTTCGTAAATTAGGAAAAGAAATGAATATTCATCCGTATCGAAGAGCCAACTTCCTTGATACAGTCACCTCTTCACTTGGGTACATTTTCCCTTGGAGTGGTGGGGTTTTGCTCGCATGGGCTACAGTCCAGGGGGCAGCCGATCAATACGACTTCTTACCTGTTGTCGGACCTGGAGAAGTCTTTCCGTTCGTCTTTCAGGGTTGGTTGTTATTGATTGTTATGTTTATTGCAGCATGGACAGGCTGGGGACTTCGCTACACCGGTAAAAATGGTGAGGAAGTGAAACCAGAGGATTTTAAAAAGTAAGTGGTAGGAGTAACCCCCTGAGTTATGAACTCAGGGGGTTGTTTTGTGTTACGTATGAATAAGGGCTTTTACTTCTTTCATTTGATCAAGGTGGCGTAGTTCGTGCCAACCGATAAACTCTACCCACTGTTCCAAGTTCATATCTCCGAAAGCAGGGTGAGGGAAAGCACGGTTTTGTAATGTCTCTTCCTCCTTATTGTGAATAAGGAATAAAGTCGCCTCCCGCGTCTTCTTCAAACCTTCTTTTGCTTCCTGCAGGGTCTTGAATTCCCCTTTCGGACGAACGGCCTCTGGAGCCTCGACTTTGTAATCCCGGTTGGTGGTCTTATGGATCGGTTTTTCTGTCGCTTGTTGTGTGTCTCCCTGTTTGAGAGCTTGGTTGATTTGATAAACGATTAGTTGTTCCATTAAGTATAAGTGTTCTAAAACTTCAAGGATCGACCAACGGTCTTCTTCAGGCTTAACCGATGCTTCTTGCTCTGAAACTTCTTCTACAAAATCGAGCAGTTCTTTTCTTTTTTCATCTAAGCCATACATACAGATTCTCCCTTTCAAGTGAAGTTATCTCGAGTCTATCACAACTCCTATAGAAGTTTCTTTCCCTAGCACCTCAAGAAATGAAACCTTTCACACACCCTTCCGTATGTAGAGGGAAGAAGAGGAAAAAAATTACATGACCAGGTCATACAGATTATTCCAATTTCACAGGGGGGATTAGGTGAAGAAACTGCTGGGAGCTTTCTTGGTTTTCCTTTGTTTTATAGGAGCTGTTGTATTTTTTGTTGGTGCTAAAGAGGATAACATTCTCCTTAGTCAGGAAGAGGTAGAAATTGGTGTACCAGGTGTTACAGGATATTCCATTACATACGACAGCAGTGGTATCGAAATTCCGGGGCTTTGGGTTGAACCGGATGATATTGATGGCACTCTACCGCTGCTCATTCACAATCGTGGAGGAGTGGGAGAAAGTGCGTTGACAGATGCGGAAGAACTTAAAAACTTATCTTATTGGGCGAAGCAGGGGTATGTTGTACTAGCGACTCACTACAGGGAAAATGCAGAAGAAAAGTTTGAGCCAACGAAAAGGAAAGACTTTGTCCGGGATGTTCTGGATTTAAAGAAGGTGGGTACCGAGCTTGACCATGTCGATGAAGAGCGAACCGTTATGCTCGGATATTCCCGTGGCGGGTGGATGAGTTTCCTAGCCGTTCAAGAAGACATAGAGGTTAATGCAGTCGCTGTAATTGGAGGCATTACCGACTTGAAGCAGCTGTATGTAACACAACCAGAACCTGTTCAAAAACAAATCGAACATTTAATGGGGGAACCAGGGGGAGACCAAAGCTGGTATCGTGAGCTTGCTCCAATCAATTGGGTGGAGGATATTGATGTCCCAACCTTAATGCTTCACGGGGAAAGGGATCAGACAGTCCCGGTTGAACAAGCGCGAATGTTCGCAAACTTGATGGAAAGTAATCATGATCTCCATCGGTATGTCGAATATGAAAATGGAGATCACGGCCTGAGGCTGCATTTCAAAGAGTATGCTCCTGAGGTGCTGGATTGGTTTGAAAAGCATCTAGAGGAACAGTAAAATGTATATTTTAAAGTAGGGATTAATTTGCGTTTATTGAATAGAAAATTACGAAGGCTGTTTTAATCATTTCCACTGAGTTACAGATACGTAAACTTTAGGACTCGATTTTGATCCATCGTGGTATAGAAGCAATGAGGAAGCATAAATAACTATAGAATATGATTAGGAGGAACATACAATGAGCGACTACTCTATTGATGAATTTATTAGAAAAACGAAACAGGATGAATCAGAGAATGATTATTTTGAGCTGGAGACCCCGAGAATTCTTGAGGTAAACCTCCTCGATCAAGTGTGGGCAAAAGCAGGAGCGATGATTTCTTATAATGGGAACATTAAATTTGAAAGAGAAGGAATCCTCGAGCATGGCGTCGGTCGTTTATTTAAAAAAGCCATGACCGGTGAAGGGAGTTCTTTAATGAAGGCCACTGGTCGCGGGCGACTTTACCTTGCCGATCAGGGCAAAAAGATTACTATTTTTGACCTGGATAATGAAACGATTACGGTGAATGGCAACGATCTTCTTGCCTTTGAACCAAGCATTGACTGGGATATCAAACTGATGAAAAAAGTAGCCGGTATGGTTTCAGGTGGGTTGTTCAACGTAACCCTCAGCGGGAGTGGGCGCGTCGCGATTACTTCGCACTATGAACCGTTGACGCTGCTCGTACGTCCTGGTGAACCTGTCATTACAGACCCGCATGCTACTGTGGCGTGGTCCGGGCACTTAGAGCCGAATTTCAAAACGGACATCAGCTTCAAGACACTCATCGGCAGGGGAAGCGGCGAATCGATTCAAATGGAGTTTGAAGGTGATGGATTTGTCATTGTCCAGCCTTTCGAGGAAGTTTACACGACGGGGCAGAGCTGAGCTAGAGCGGATTTTTTTACAGACAGGCATGAGCATGTTAAGGTCTGAATATAATGAACTCAAAGAAGAACTCAATGTGCATTCAATAGAATTTTTTAATCTGTTATCCTTTACTTCGTTACAAATACGTAGTACTATGGGTACTAACAAAAAATAAATAACGGAAACTTCTTATCCAGAGAGGCGGAGGGACTGGCCCTTTGATGCCCGGCAACCATCGAATCAATCTACGGATTGACGAGAACGGTGCCAATTCCTGTAGAATGTATCAACATTCTAAGAGATGAGAGGATCGTGCGGATATTAGCGACCCCTTTTCTTACTGGATAAGAAAAGGGGTCTTTTCGTGTAAGCACCATAACCGTCAAGGCTCTCGATAGAAGTTGCGTTAAGGGAAAGGAAAGATGTTAAATGGCAACCGCTATTTTCGGTGCAGGATGTTTTTGGGGAGTAGAAGCATTTTTTGAAAAATTCGAAGGGGTGACAGAAACGAAGGTCGGTTACATTGGCGGCCATCTGGAGAACCCGACATATGAACAGGTCAAAGCAGGAAAGAGTGGACACGCGGAATCTGTCAAAGTGAACTATGATCCAACGGTCATCACTTATGCAGAACTAGTGAATATATTCTTTGAAGCCCACGATCCGACATCCCGCAACAAGCAGGGAATCGATGTTGGTCACCAATATCGTTCTGTCATTTTCCATTCGGATGCAAGCCAGAAATACATTGCTGAAGAAAAAATCAAAGAATGGGAAGAAAAAGGGATTTTTAAACGCCCAATCGTTACAGAAGTAGAAGAAGCAACAACTTTTTATGAAGCAGAAGAGCATCACCAGAAATATTTACAAAAGCATGGCTCTGCTGCATGCTCCATTGGATAACTAAAAGGACCCTTTCACAAGGGTCCTTTTAATATTTAATCTTCGCTTTGCCTGGACGTATCCATCGCTTTTAAGAAATAGGCCGTAGGGAGAAGGATGCCGATTCCTGATTCAAGCAAAGCAAAAAATCGGGCCATCCCAACAGGCAGCATGTCCCCATAACCTACGCTCAACAATGTTTCCCCACTGAAGTAAAGCAAGTCCAAAAAGGTTGGGTCGACAGGGTCCCGGGATGATAAACTAGTAACCAGAATGACTTCATCTAAAGACAGCAGATAGTAAAGGAGCGTAAACCCCACTAATACACCTGTGAGAACAAAAAATAATTGAAAGAATAGGGCTGTGCTGAAGTAGCTTTTTCTGTATGTTTTATTTGTGAAAAAATAAACGAGATTTGCTGCAATGAAAATAACCGCAGCGATGAACAGAGCTTGTACCATTTCTTATTCCCCTTTTTAAAAATATTGAAAGGCTATGGCAGCGTCCAATAGGAAATGGCGAGTAAACCATTATAGAAAAACTTCTACCCTATGTTGAAGTGGCCGTAAACATAGATTCAAAAAAGGAAGGGGCTGGGCTTTTGTGGGTTAATGACGCTATCTTGATTGTCATGTGTTTCTTCATGGTATTGGGAGCACTTGATTACTACGTGCTTAATCACCGCCTGTCCCTTGGATGGCGGTTTTACGAAGCGTTTATGATGATGGGCCCACTGGCTCTTTCGATGGTAGGGATCATCTCCCTCGCACCTGTACTGTCCCAGTTGTTGGCGCCTGCCATCCGTCCCGTGTTTTTATGGTTTGGAGCGGATCCGTCGATGTTTGCATCCATGATGCTTGCTATTGACATGGGAGCCTACTCTCTGGCGGAATCCTTAGCCTTAGAAGAGGAAGCGGCCACCTTTTCCTGGGCCCTCCTCGGTACGATGATGGGACCGACGCTTGTTTTCACAATTCCTGTTGCGCTTACGATTGTGAAGAAAGAGGATCGTCCTTTCTTTTCAAGAGGAATTTTAGCTGGTTTGGTTACGGTTCCGATCGGATGCTTTGTCGGTGGGGCTGTGGCAGGATATGAAGTGGTATGGATGTTACGGAATTTAACACCAGCTATTCTTCTTTCCGTCTGTATTGGGGCAGGTTTGTGGTTGTTCACGAACGTAACCATCCGGTTATTTTCTTATTTCGGAAAAACCATTGAAATCATAATTATCACTGGTCTCGCACTTATAATCATTGAATCATTAACAGGGTTCGTTGTCCTCCCGGGGATGGCACCTTTATCTGAAGGGATGGTCATCGTTGGAAGGATTACCGTTACATTAGCAGGCGCTTATCCCCTTGTTGCTTTCATTAATCAGCGGGGAGAGAGGTGGATAGGACGACTGAGTGATAGATTAGGCATGAATTCTACATCTATAACAGGATTGATTGCTTCCACGGCGCATCACCTCCCTATGTTAGCGACGATGAAAGATATGGATGAACGAGGAAAAACGGTCAACGCTGCGTTTGCCGTGAGTGGAGCGTTCGTCATCGGCAGTCATTTCGCCTTCGTAGCGAGTGTCGAAAAGGATATGATTTTTCCAGTATTGCTGGGTAAATTAACAGCAGGACTCTTAGCTGTTGGGCTGGCTTTATGGATGACGAGAGAAAGCAAATCATTTTCTTCGAGTGTCGAAACTCTATATAATGAAAAGTGAATCCACTGAAAAAGGAGTTTTTTCATGAAGACAGAAATGAGAAAGCATTATCATGATTACATTGAAAAATTCAAGAAAGCAACTCCTGATGAAATCCATGAAAAAATGAAGAAGGCGATTGATGAACTTGAATCTTCGGATGATGGAGATGGTTTGTCTACAGGTGAGAAAGCGCCAAACTTTAATTTACCTGACGCGAAAGGAAAAACGGTCGAACTGTATGAACAATTGAAAAGTGGTCCAGTCGTCCTTACTTTTTACCGCGGAGGCTGGTGCCCTTACTGCAACATGGAATTGAGAGCCTATCAGCAGATTTTAGATGAGATTCATGGACAAGGAGCTGAATTAATGGCAATCAGCCCTCAAACTCCCGATCAGTCATTGACCACCCATGAAAAAAATGAACTCAACTATCACGTACTGAGCGACGTTGGGAATGAAGTGGCCAATCAATACAATTTGGTGTACCAATTACCAGATTATCTTGTAGATGTGTACAAAGATAAAGGGTTGCACGTGGATAAACATAATGGCGATGAGACATGGACTCTGCCTGTCTCCGCAACTTATATTATTGATACAGATGGTACGATTGTGTATGACTATACGAAGGCGGACTACAAAGATCGAGCCGAGCCATCTGACGTACTTGGAGAATTGAAAAAAATAAATGCGTAAGAAAAAAGCGTCCTCTCCGTTTTTAGGGGACGCTTTTTTATTTTACATAAAAAGATTCAGGTTCATGAAAAAGAAATAGGCAGCAAGGATAAAGATAAGGATACAAGACTGCAGGCAAAGCCCAACGATGCTACATACCTTCCCCCCTAAGGCGAACCGGTATCCTGGGGCGTCTGTGGAGAGTTCAACGAGAGCTTTATTTGCCAAAGAGAGACCGATCCATCCAAGAATGATACCGACAAAAGGAAGAAAAGTGGACATCATTCCTAACACACAAGAGGTAACGGCCTTTTGATACATCAACAATCACCGCCCACTACTTTGTATATCGATTGGCGTAACTACTTGCGACAATGGAATCCGGTTTAATCTTCGCTTCCATTCCAAGCGACTCGATTCTGGCCATCATTTCATTTACATAGACTCTTGTCCTGTTTCGCTCTCCACTCCCGATATCAATGTGTCCTTCAATTGTAAACGTTGCCCCTTTATAGATATAAGGGAGAACAACTTCGATGAGGGTATTCTTCTTTTCTTCCGTAAATAAGGAAGCCACTTGTTCCGTTAATGATGTCTCGTAGGAAATACGTTCATGCAGGGTAGTCATTTCTCTGTGGACCACTTCTTTACGGAAACAGGCTCAGGCCCCTTTTCCAACTCGTTGGATGACGATGCCGGTAATGAACAGGGTGTGGGAGGGATGAACTTGGGAATCGGTTCCCATCATGAGCTTGTAATCCCCAATCGGATCACTTTTCATAAACGTTAGTATATGGGAAAACACTTCTTCAAACTTCATCTTTTTATGGGTGAGGTTTTGAAACACATGGGATTGGTTCACAGTAGCCAACTCCTTAAATTTTTCAAAAGAAAGGGTTTGTACGTCAAATGAGCTAGTGACCATTCTGTTATTAAGATATTCATAGACCTACTCGAAAGATAACATGAATTTATCGAGAGTATGTGTCAGTGGTGAAAAAATTATGTGCATTTTCATTGAAAAAGGGTTTTCCTCCCTTCTGAAAAAGGGAATCCGCATGGTGAAACGAGAAGGAATATTACATAGAAGTTCCGAAACTAAGATTTCAATAAAAGCTCCCTTCAGTTGAAGACTCAGTTTCGAGATGTTTCCGTGGTTCGTTGCCGTAATGAGCGTTAGGGGTGGTTGGGAAGCCGCTCGCTTTCCTGCGGGGATGACGGCAAGCCTCCTCGAGCTCCGCTCTGTGGGGTCTCGCCAGCCAATCCATTCCCGCGGGAGTCTCGCAGCTTCCCGACCACCCCATTCGATGAATGTGAGAAACGAACCCCTTTACCAAGATGGATTGTCTTCCACTATACTACTGTTATAAGCATAAAGCGCCCTGTATCAAGCTCCCAGGATATCAGATACCTGGGCATGGGAGTTTTATCCTTATACTCCCATCAAGCTGAATAACTGCATATTCTAGAAGTGATTTCGAGACACTCATACGGCCAAGGGGCGGAGGGTAACGGTGAGACTCCTATGGGACGTGTGGGACAGGTGAGACCCCGCAGGACGAAGTCCGAGGAGGCTCACCGCCCGCCCCATGGAAAGCGAACTGTTTCCCAGAGCCCCTACACGCACACAAACATCTCGAAATTGAGTCTTACACAATCCTGCCATATACGTTAATAAAACAATAACGAAAGGAGGGGGAGAGGGTGGTGGGAGAGATCCTTCGAAGAATTCCTTCATTAGATGAAGGGAAAAGATTTGTATTAGGAATCGATGGTTTGAGTCGTTCAGGGAAAACGACGCTTACAGAGAAAATAGAAAAGGAACTCCAGAAATCGTCTTTTCCAGTCGTTACGTATCATATCGATGATTACGTTGTGGAAAGAGAGAAGAGATACAATACTGGGTATGAACAATGGTACGAATATTATTTTCTGCAATGGGATGTCAAAGCGTTAAAGGAAGACTTATTTAAAGCGCTGGTAAAAGAGAATAGGTTGGTTATTGTGGAGGGTGTATTTTTACAAAGGGAAGAGTGGCGAAGCTTTTTTGATTTTGTGGTCTATGTCCAGTGTCCAAGAGAAGAAAGGTTCTTACGAGAAAGGGAGGAAACGAGAAAGAATATCGATAAATTCAAAGAACGGTACTGGAAAGCGGAAGATTACTACATAGAAACGGTCGAGCCTGAAAGACAGGCGAATTTTATTGTGAAATCTACATCATGAAAACAAAAAAAGGAGAAAAGGCGCACCTCTTCTCCTTACCTGTGTTAAAAAATAAAGATCCACATAAGAATGGCTGTTATGACAAATGTGATGGCGTAAATGGTCGTCAGTAACGGAATGCTCCCTGTATCACTCCCGGCGTTTTTCAACTGCTTGGCGTCATCTTCGGGTGACGATGTGTTTTCAGGTTTGTTTACATGTTTAGCTATAACGATCGTGCCTATCAAGGCAGCTACCGAGGCAATGATCGCAAGTCCGTAATAAATCGGGTACATAGGATGCGCTCCTCTCCCTTTTGTTACTATTATTATAATAGAAGAAAGGAGGAAGTGCTAAAATTCTCTATGCTACATATTTTCAGGTGCCTGAATCCCGAGAATGGACAAACCCTCTTTTAATTGGTAATTAACCGCATAAATCAATGTGAGGAGCGCTTGTTCCTCTTCACTTCCAATCACTTTTGTATGGGCGTAAAAACTATTGAAGTGACGTGCGACATCTAAGAGGTGTCTAGCAAGCTTGGATGGGTCATATTCTTTGTAGGCTTTCTCAATCACCTCTGGGAAAAGGCGAATGGTTTTTATTAATGGCCAAGCGGATTCTGCGTGGACGTCTGTTACAGGATGATTAGGATTAAAGTTCCCTTTTTCTAGTAAAGAGACGGTACGCGCATGTGTGTATTGCAGGTATGGAGCCGTATGGCCTTCGAAGGTAAGCATATCTTCCAAAGAAAATTCCACATCATTGCGACGATCGTGTTTAAGGTCGTGAAAGATGACAGCACCTACCCCGACTTGTTCCGCGACCTTTTCAGCGTCCTTCAATTCAGGGTTCTTCTCTTTAATATTATTCGCAGCTTGGGAAATGGCCTCCTGCAGCGCTTGTTCAAGTAAAACGGTCTTCCCCTGACGTGTAGACATTTTCTTGCCGTCTTGAAGCATCATTCCAAAGGAGATATGTTTTAATTGATCCGCCCAGGCAAAACCTGCTTTTTTCAACACATGCTTGATCTGTTGGAAATGAAGGGTTTGCTCATGGCCGACCACATAGAGTGCTTCATCAAAATCATACGTTTGCTTACGATCAATCGCAGCCGTTAAATCTCTCGTGGCATATATCGTCGTTCCATTACTTTTTCGAATCAGGCAGGGAGGTAATTCTTCCTCATCCAGCCGGACGACTTGAGCGCCTTCTGATTTTTCCAACATCCCTTTTTCCTGCAACATGTCGATGGTCGTATCCATTTTGTCATTATAGTAGGCTTCGCCTCGGGTCAAGTCGAAGGTGATGCCTAAGAGATTATAAATCTTCTCAAACTCTTCCAGTGAAACGGCTTTGAACCATTTCCATAAGGCAACCGCCTCCTCATCATTATCCTCCAATTTCTTGAACCATTCTCTACCTTCCTCAATGAAGGAGGGGTCTTCTTTTGAAGCATGGTGGAACTTTACATACACTCGAGTCAATTCTTGAATCGGATTATGCTTGAGACTTTCTTCTTTCCCCCATTTGAGATAAGCGGCTAATAGCTTTCCGAACTGTGTGCCATAGTCTCCGATGTAATTGATCTTCACCGTTTCATATCCACATTTTTGAGCAAGGTTGGAGAGAGCATTTCCAATGACCGTGGATCTTAAATGGCCCATGGAGAAAGGTTTGGCAATATTCGGAGCTGACATATCAAGGACGACAGTCTTTCCATTTCCAAATTCGTGAGCCCCATAGGCTTCTGGGTCTTGGTAAAACTGGTTCAACGTATGGTCGGCGACAAACCCCTGATCAAGAAAAATATTAACGTAGCCGCCTACTGTCTGCACTTTTTTAAAGATCGGATGTTTCAAATGACTGGAAACGTCCTCAGCAATCAGATGCGGACTTTTTTTCAACGTCTTTGCCAGCGGGAAACAAGGAAAAGCCAGGTCGCCATGGCTGGACTGTTTAGGGGTTTCAATCTGTTGCTGCACCCACTCCCGTGGATATTCCTCCCCAAGGATATGAGCGATTTGCAGGGCTAGTATTTGTTTTTCCATAAACGACACCTCCATAAAAATAAAAAAACCTCGTCTCTAAAAAAGAGACGAGGTTTGTGCTCGCGGTACCACTCTTATAGCTGTCGTACAGCCACTCGACGTTGTTAACGGGGGCGTCCCCGGCTTTTCCCTACTCCATCATTCAGGAAAGCTTCTCAAAAGTCCGTTTCACTACTGAAATCCTGCTCAGGCTTCCACCACCCCTGAGTCGCTGGTCTGTTTCTGGTGGCTACTCTCTTTTTCCTAGAATTTCGATATTTGAAAAGATTATAGCGGAAAGCATTTCCTTTTGCAATCCTTTCCTTGCGAATATCTTGGTTTATTTAGGTGAACATACGAAATAGAGGTGATCAATGATGGATTGGATTTGGAAAGCGGTTCTCATTATTATTGTAGGGACAATCATTCTTCGTATTGCCGGTCGGAAATCCATATCACAGATGACGTTATCACAAACGGTCATTATGATTGCGATCGGTTCCTTACTCATCCAACCTGTGGCGGGGGGAAAATATATGGGTGACATTCGGCGTGGGGGGGGTGCTTGTCCTTACTCTGATGGTTATGGAATTCAGCCAGGTGAAATTCGATTTCATGGAACGTTTCCTCACAGGCAGGTCTGTTTCCATAATTGAAAATGGGCAGTTAAATGAAAAGAATATAAAGAAACTGCGTTTTACTGTCGATCAGTTAGAGATGAAGTTACGGCAGAGCAACGTCACTTCCATTGCAGACCTTAAATCGGCGACCCTGGAACCAAACGGGCAGGTCGGGTATGAGTTTAAAGAACATAAAAGACCAGCGACAAAGCAGGACATCGATGACTTATACCAACAAATTCTTTCGTTAAAACAGATGTTAAACCCAAATCAGGCCACACAAATACCGACAACGAAACCTCCTGCTGAAGATTTATTTAAGGAAGTAGAAACGAAGCAACACCAACACGTTCATCCTGATCGTTTGAATTAAGTCCCCATGCAGGCATTTTGATCTATTCCTTGATATAATGGAACAGAGGTGAGAAAAGTGGAATCCGTAAACACCATTGAAGAACTACAGGGATTTGTTCATGAACATCCGCTTTCGATTGTTTATGTATCCAGGCCCGGATGTTCAGTTTGTCATGGTTTGCTTCCTCAAGTCGAAAACTTGTTGAAAGACTATCCTGAAATTGTGTCCAGACATGTGGACGCTGATAAAATCCCACAAGTGGCGGGAGAGTTTTCAGTCATGACGGTACCAGCCGTTTTGATCTATTCTGAAGGCAAAGAACTATTCCGCAAAGCCCGCTTTGTTCCGATCGGGGAGTTAAACCAGCAACTGGCAAAACTGAATCATTTCATTAATGAAAAATGACCATCTGTTGAAATCCTCAACGGATGGTTTTTTTATATGTTCTTACGAAAAATAAAGTCTGATAATTCCCTCAATTTTGCTTTCTCCGGCTTTTCTTGAAAATTAAACCCGCAAATATATGTCTGAGACGAGATTATTTGCGATGAGAAGCGATGAATTGGAAATACCTCTCCATGAAACCGTTTACACTAACTAATTGGCGTATATAGACCCGACTTGCCTAAAACCCCTTGAATAAGATTTGCCCAATGTTATGATGAAAAACGTCTTAAATAAAGCGAACAAAAAATGCGAACGGGAGAGATTAACCCAATATGATTAAACAAACGATTGCTTTTCTAGGTGCAGGCTCAATGGCTGAAGCGATGATTTCAGGCATGGTGGAATCCGGTAATATTCCAGCTGAGAACATCATCGTGACCAATAGAAGTAATCAAGAACGTTTAAATAAAATCAATCATAAATACGGCGTACGCACGGTATTAAAAGATGAATTGAACTTTGCAGAAGTCGATCAGTTCATTTTGGCGATGAAGCCGAAAGATATTGATGCTGTACTTGCCGATTTGAAAGATAAACTGACAGCAAACCAAGTGCTTGTTTCTGTACTTGCGGGAATCTCAACATCTTATATGGAAGAACGATTAAATGAAGGACAGCAAGTCATCCGTGTCATGCCGAATACTTCAAGTATGCTTCGTGAATCTGCGACAGCCATCACGCCAGGACGTTTTGCGGATATGAACAATGTACTTGTTGCCAAAGAACTATTGAAATCTATTGGCGAAGTTTTCGTCATTGAAGAAGATAAAATGGACGTCTTTACAGGGATTGCGGGAAGCGGACCAGCTTACTTCTATTACTTGATGGAACACATTGAAGAAACGGGTCGTGCAGAAGGCATGGATCGTGAAACTCTACGTGAAATCGGAGCTCAAACATTGCTTGGAGCAGCGAAAATGATGCTTGAACGTGATGAAAGCCCGACAGAACTACGTGAAAATGTGACATCTCCGAACGGTACAACAGCTGCAGGGCTTAACGCTCTAAATGAGGCTGGTGGAGGCCACGCTATTTCTGAAGCGATTAGAGGAGCAGCCAGTCGTTCAAAAGAATTGAGTAAAGAACTAGAAGGACTACTTGTAGGCAGTAAATAAATGAAGCAAATTGATGCGAAAATGTTAAACAGGAGTGATATGTTGAGTCAAGATAAAAAAAGGGTAGTTATTAAAATAGGGAGTAGTTCCCTCACCAGCATGCACGGTGAAGTCAGCCGCCGTAAATTAGAAAAATTAGTAGATGAAGTCGTCCAACTGAAAGACGACGGCCACGAAGTTTTACTCGTATCCTCAGGAGCGGTAGCCGCAGGTTATCGCAAACTAGGTTGCCTCGAGCGCCCAAGCTCTCTACCTGAAAAACAGGCAGCCGCATCCATTGGCCAAGGATTGTTGATGGAATCTTATTCCGATCTTTTCCTGTCCCACGGTTATATGGGTTCTCAAATTCTCATTACTCGCAGCGACTTCTCTGATGAAGACCGCTACAACAATGCACGTAATACGATTAATGTGCTGCTTGAACGCGGCATTATCCCAATCGTTAACGAAAATGACACGATTACAATCGATCGACTGAAATTCGGTGATAACGATACACTTTCTGCAAAAGTCGCAGGACTCGTGGATGCTGATCAATTAATCATCCTATCCGATATTGACGGACTTTACGATGCAGACCCTAGAAAAAATGAGGACGCGAAACTACTTGATAAAGTCCACGAAATCACCCCAGAAATCGAAGCCGCAGCTGGTGATCCAGGTAGTGCAGTCGGCACAGGCGGTATGAAGTCCAAGATCGACGCATTCAAGATTTCCATGGCATCCGGCATCTCTTCCTTCTTAGGAAAAGCAAACACGCCGAACATCGTTTATGATGCCGTGTACGGAAATGCAACAGGAACGTATTTCGAAACAACGACAGACTCTGAAAACCTTGATCAGAAGAAGCAGTGGATTGCTTTCAATTCTGGACCAGAAGGTGAAGTCATTATCGATCATCGTGCAAAAGAATCGATCGTTGAAATGAAGAAGAGCCTTCTGCCGATGAACGTTCACCATGTAAAAGGACGTTTTGAAAAAGGTGCCGTTGTGCGTATTCACGACCTTGATGGAGATGAGATTGGTCTAGGCGTTGTCAATTATTCTTCAGATGAAATGGAAGAAATGATCAGCCTGACTGAACCTGAACTTGAGTCATATGAACAAGCAGCAATCGAACGTAAAGATTTTGTCTGCCACTTAGACGTTGCCCTGCCCGTAGGTGTTTAAAATAATCAAGGAGGTCTTTGATGACACTAACAACTAATGTGAACGTTGAAGCACAAGCAATTGAAGCGAAGAAAGCTTCCAAAAAATTGATGATTCTTTCCGAACAAGAAAAGAACCAGGCGCTTAATCACTTAGCCGATGTACTAGAACGTGATTATGAGACGATTCTAGCTGCCAATGAGAAAGATTTGGCGAATGGTCGTGAGAAAGGCTTCACCGATGCGTTTATGGACCGTCTTTCCCTATCAAAAGAGCGTGTAGCTGAGTTTGCCCAAGGGTTACGCGATGTTTCTAAACTTGAAGATCCAACAGGTCAAGTAGTGACGGATTGGACGCTTGAAAATGGTCTTCAAGTTGAAAAGGTAACCGTACCTTTAGGTGTTATTGGTATGATTTACGAAGCACGTCCGAACGTAACTGTTGATGCAACAGGTCTAGCGTTGAAATCCGGTAATGCGATTGTATTGAAAGGTGGATCTTCTGCGATTAATTCTAACCAGGCGATCGTAGAAGTTATGCACCGTGGTCTTGAAGAAACGAAGATTCCGAAAGAAGCAGTACAATTCATCGCATCCACTGACCGCGCAGCAACGAATGAACTGTTCAAAATGAAAGAACACATCGACGTACTCATCCCTCGTGGTGGCGGGAAGTTAATCCAAGCTGTTGTTGAGAACGCAACGGTCCCTGTACTTGAAACAGGTGTGGGAAACTGCCACATTTATGTCGATAAGCATGCAGACGTTGAAAAAGCAATCAATATTCTCGTGAACGCGAAGACAGACCGCCCGGCGGTATGTAACGCTGCAGAAACACTTGTTGTTCACAAAGAGTGGTTGAGTGAGAATAAAGATGCGCTTATCGCTGCATTGAAAGAAAACGACATTGCTGTGCACGGTGATGAGTATATCCTGGATATCATCCCAGGCTCTGTTCTTGCCGGCGAAGAAGACTGGGCAAGCGAATACTTGAGCACAGACATCGCCGTTAAAGCTGTGGACGATTTCACTGATGCGATCACACACATTGAAACGTACGGAACGAAACACTCAGAAGCGATTGTGACAGAAGATGCAGAATCAGCACAGAAATTCTTTGCACTAGTAGATGCTGCCGCTCTTTATCACAATGCCTCCACACGTTTCACTGACGGTGGTGCGCTAGGCTTCGGAGCCGAAATCGGTATTTCCACACAAAAATTGCATGCCCGTGGCCCTATGGGACTCCCTGCACTGACGACAGTGAAGTTCTTGATGAAGGGTACCGGCCAAATTAGATAAGATTCTTTTGCGGAAGGGAAGCTCTCAGGAGTTTCCCTTCTTTTTTGTATTTGAAGAGGGTAGGAAAGTTCCCTAATGGTGGGGGAAAGTGACCTAACGCGATCGCAAAGTGCCCTAACTGAATTTTAAGTGACCTAACTAGTAAGGAAAGTGACTTAACGACTGCTGAAAGTTACCTAACTAAATCTATCGTATATTTTCTTGCCTTAGAGTGACGATTGTTGTGGGTGCAACATTGGTTTAGGAGAGTACGAGCCACCTTTGCGGATCGGATACCAGTTGAAGCACTGAATTCTGCATTTGTAATCGTGTCTCCAATCAGCAATTGATGATCTTTCAATAAATGTAGATGAGCATCTTTTGATTTAGATCCACACCGTTCACAAAGCCAATGATCACGCCGTCTCGCCATGCCGAGCATACGACAGTAAGGACATGGAACTCCCCAAATGAGCTGTTCTTTAGTAATTCCATATTGTTTCATGACATCTGAATCGTAGGAGGCATATTCTGATTTAATCCTTGTTGAGAATTCATTCAAGTGATCGTCCGCCCACACATTTTTTCCTTCAAAGCTTTCCATGAATCCTGTTAGGTGAGTCGGTAGTTGTTTCACGAACATGACTCTTTTTCTTTTACTAAGATCTACTCCTTGGAATTTCAGAGAGGCATTGGAGTTAGCGATGACTATGAAAGAGGAGATGGGGATGGAGGGGAAGCCGGACCTCTTGAGCCAGCGTTGCAACTGAAATGTCTGCAGTTCTATTTGTACAAAGGGATCTTGAAATATTTCGCTTTTTCCTTCTATTGTTCTTATGAGTTTCCGTTGGTCAAGATCGAAATGGAGTTCCCCTTTGTAGTTTTTCACTTCCAGAATGACCAAGCATTTCTTAGAAATAAGCAGAGTGTCTATCTGAAAAGGTTGGATCCCATCGTGAATCCTGACATCCTGTATCCTTCTCCCTGGCAAGTACTGCATGTAGTGATCAGCTGTTGCTTCACCAAAACGACCGGCAGACAAGCGCCCTAGACGGTTTGCTATTTCCTCTCTGAGAGGATGGTGGGTGGAAATCCTATTAAGAAGAGATTCAAGCTTTAAAAGCTCTAGTGATTTTTCTCGAGACATGTTTTGACTCCTTTTACAAAAAATTCATTCTATTATATGATGATGTAATCTTTATTTATAGGAGGGGTTGGATGAGACAAAGAGATGCAGTAGAAAAGATAAAGGAAAGCTTGAAAGAAGATGAACGCGTGAAGGCTGTGTTTCTAAAGGGTTCGATGGGGCGCGGGGAGGAAGACGAGCACTCGGATGTGGATTTGTATGTGCTGGTCGATGAGGTGGACATGGATGCTTTTTTGAAAAATAGACAAAAGCATCTCGAAAGCTATCAACCCATCATTTTTTTCGATGACATTTTCATTATCGCTCCTCAAATCATTGCTGTATATGAAAATTTACTGCATGTCGATCTTTTTACAGTTACTGAGGAAACGCTCGTACATAAAGATTTTTTCCGTGTTCTCTATGATCCGGAACAACGTATGGAAAAACATGAATCTCATCAGAATCTCTATTTATCTGAAAAGGACTTTTTATATGCGGTCGATGACATTGCTTTCTTCTTCCTGCAATACAAGAAAGCGGCTGATCGTGGGAATGACCTTTGGGCTGTAAAGGTAGCTAATGATATAGGTCTGAATGTAGCAAAAGTTCTTTTACAAAAATACGCACCGGATCGAGCGCAGCTTGGTTTGAAGGCTGTCCCGCATGCACTTCCATCTGCTCACGTTCAGGAGATGGAGAACGTGTATGGCTGGATCTCATTGGAGCAGCATGATAAGGCTGTGGGCCACATGGCTGTTATGATAGAAAAACATTTGGAGTGGCTTGAAGAATGGTGGGGGAATGAAACTTATACCATTCCTTTTTTGAAGAGAATGATTGAAGTAATGAAAAATAGAACCCCCTTATAAGGGGGTTCTAACGTTTAGAATGATTGGCCGGCCATCGCTTGGGAAAGTGTCGCAGTTGTCGTGACATTTCTGAAATCGACACCGAGCTGCACGGCTGTCTGAGCAATTTCAGGTCGTATACCGACAACGGTCGATGACACACCGATCAGTTGTAAACTATCAATCAATTGAAAGATTTGTTGAGCCACCATTGTGTCTACGAGATATACACCAGATAGGTCGATATAGAGGACATCGACATTCTCTTCCGTACAATTTTTCAAGGTGTTTTCAAGAATAGCTGTGGCCCTCTCGGTATCAATATTACCGACAAGCGGGAGAAGGGCACGCTCATTGGATAACTGTATAAGTGGTGAACTTAATTCATTGATCACCGTACGTTGGTGATCAATCTTTTTATTCAATTGATTGGATTTTTCTTCTGTCACTTTAAACATGATTTCATCAAAGACTTCAATTAACAAGCGTTTCCATTCATTTTCCAAGTCTCGGGACACAGGCGTTTCCTGTTGGAGGATAAACTCTTCCATGAAATCCAAATACTGCTCACGAACACGCATGAACTCCCGGATGATTTCGTGGGTAGGTGTGTTTAAATGCTGCGGATCTCTGCCGACATTAATAATCCACCCGTTGATTTGGTTGAAAAATTCGTCACGCTCCAAAATGAAAAGCTGGCGCATATATTTGTGAAATTCATAGTTCTGAGCTTTTAAATGAGTAATGACTGCAGAATCGGTAGCTGCATACACCCCTGACACGTCATGTTGATTCAACGAATTGTACCATTCTTCTGTTAAAGCTTCAGCTTTTTGCAAAAGAAAGTCATGTAAAGCTTGGTTCATTTCCATTCGCAAGCCCCTCTCTGTCAAATGAGCCTCAATTTAAGTGGGTTGAGAGGATCATCAGTTAATCCCATTATAAATGGTAGAACTACTCTTTTCCAATAGGATTGACTGAAGGTTCATAAAAAAGGGAATATCCAAGTGAGGAGGTGGTAACATGGCGTTAAGAGAAGTGTTATTAGAGCAGTTGAGATCCGTTCATGATGAAAATAGCTGGTTCGTCTGTTTCAATTATGCCGTAAGAGAATTGGAAGAACCACAAGCGGTTGAAAAACTGGATGATCGATCACATTCTATAGCGGAAATTGTGCATCATCTTTATTTTTACAACGAACGGTATTTAAGCCGATTCCGTGGGGAGGAGGTCATGGAACGCCCGCGTCACTATGATACGTTTCAAAATCACGGCCAAATGCAATGGCATTCCAGAGTGGCTGACTACCAAATGGTCCTGACCATGTTTAGACAAGAACTCTTATCATGCAGTCAAGAAAAGCTTGAAATGTGGGCGGAAACGTTGTCGAATTTATTCATGCATAACGCTTATCATATCGGACAGATTGTAACCATCCGAAAACGAAACGGATGGTGGGGGATAAATCCAGTAGTGAAAGGTTAATTTTATGAAAAGATATCGTTTAATCAACCTACTATTAGGGATCATTGCGAGCGTTAGTCTCTTTATTGGAAAGGAATAAAATAAGCAGGAAGCACTAAAGAGAGAAAATATCCGTGAGATCACTTTAGAAATAAAAGGAGATCGCGCACGCAGCTGTTATCTCTTTCTTTACAACTCATAAAACATTTCCTCCTTTGTTATTCTCCACATTCTATGGCTTCTCGTAGAGAGTGCTTGTATAGGTGTCTATTACTCTAAGAATCTTCATAGTTTGTAAAAATTCTAGGTGAATGCCAAGGCAACAAGAGGATCGAGGCATACCTTATAGTACTGAGTGTTCACGAAAGCTCAAGGTTCATGGTTACCACGCCATGGAAAATTTCCCTACGGTCTGATGCCAGCGTACACTGGCATCTTTTTTATTTCTCTTTATTACGCCTAATGCAGGATTGGAGAAGAATCGATTTTGAGGCATTCCGTAGTTGAATTTGCCGTGTTGGGCGTAAGGAAGCGAGTCATCTCCTGACGCCCTGATCGAACTCACAACCCATTTGGAACTGAGCCCTCAACAATCGGGAACTTTTCTCTTAATATGGAAAAAAACTATAATTTAAAAATATGAATAATCATTCACTTTTTGTTGAATTTTCAGAATAGTAGGTATAAAATGAATGCATACTAACCGTTTGGTATGTTTTATGAAGAAGGAGGAAATAGGGTGAACTTTGATTATTCCGATAAGGTGAACGGCTACCTTGAAAAGGTGCAGCGGTTTATGGATGAACACGTTTATCCAAATGAATCGGTGTACGAAGATCAATTAAATGCACAAAAGGATCGCTTTTCGGAAGTTCCTCCTATCATGGAAGAACTGAAATCGAAAGCGAAAGAGGAAGGGCTTTGGAATTTATTTTTACCTGATGATACATATGGAGCGGGGCTCACAAACCTTGAATATGCTCCGCTTTGTGAGATGATGGGCCGCTCGCTTATTGGTCCCGAAGTCTTCAATTGTAATGCCCCGGATACAGGAAATATGGAGGTACTTGCACGTTATGGAAGTCAAGCTCAAAAGGACGAATGGTTGGAGCCGCTTTTGAAGGGAGAGATCAGATCCTGTTTTTCTATGACCGAACCGGATGTGGCTTCTTCGGATGCTACAAACATTAAATCCAGCATTTCGCGGGACGGAGATGATTATATAATCAATGGTCGGAAATGGTGGTCTTCAGGAGCAGGAGATCCTAGGTGTGAAATCGCCATTTTTATGGGGAAAACGAATCCTGATGCCAAACGTCATGAGCAACAGTCTATGATTCTTGTTCCTTTAAATACAGAGGGGGTTCACATCAAACGTATGTTACCTGTGTTTGGATACGATCATGCCCCTCATGGACATGCGGAAATTGATTTTCATAATGTCCGTGTCCCGAAGGAAAACATGATTTGGGGAGAGGGGAAAGGGTTCGCCATCGCTCAAGGTCGTCTAGGACCCGGAAGAATTCATCATTGCATGCGGTTGATTGGAGCGGCGGAACGAGCTCTTGAAGATTTATGTAAGCGTGTTCAAAACAGGGTGGCTTTTCATCGTCCTTTATCAGAGCAAGGAGTCGTGAGGGAGTGGATCGCCGATTCCCGGACTGAACTTGAACAAGCGCGCCTGCTCACTTTGAAAGCTGCGTACATGATGGACACTGTCGGAAATAAAGAAGCGAAAACGGAAATCGCCATGATCAAGGTGATCGCTCCGAATATGGCATTAAAAGTTATTGACCGGGCGATTCAGGCCCATGGGGGTGCCGGAGTCAGTGATGATTTCACCCTGGCTGCTCAATGGGCAAACTCTAGAACACTCAGGCTGGCAGATGGGCCGGATGAGGTTCACCGGAGACAGATCGCTAAACTTGAACTATCCAAATATGAGGAGTGAGACCATGCATGTCAGAAATCTTTTTGATTTGAAAGGGAAAACCGCTCTCGTTACGGGAGGCGGACGTGGGCTTGGTGAACAAATTGCTGAAGGTCTTGCGGAAGCAGGGGCGAATATTATCGTTTGTTCCCGAAAAAAAGAGGCGTGTGAACAAACGGCGCTCAGGCTGGAGAATGAATGTGGTGTGGAGACACTAGCGCTTGAGTGTGATGTCACGAACCCTGAAGATATTGATCGTGTAGTGGATGAAGCGGTAGCCAAATTCGGAGCGATTGATATTCTGGTCAACAACAGTGGGGCAACATGGGGCGCACCGACACTTGAAATGCCACTGCAAGCCTTCCAAAAGGTGATGAACGTTAATGTGACCGGAACATTTCTGATGTCCCAGAAGGTCGGCGAACAAATGGTCAAACAGAAATCAGGAAAGATCATCAATATCGCTTCTGTTGCTGGACTTGGTGGAGCGGATCCAAGGTTTATGGAGACGGTCGGCTACAATGCCAGTAAAGGTGCGGTCATCACTTTTACAAAGGATCTTGCTGTGAAGTGGGGCATGCATAACATTCAGGTGAATGCCCTTGCTCCTGGGTTCTTCCCGACAAAAATGTCGAAAGGGGTGCTTGAGCACGGTGGAGATTTCATACTTGATCGAACGCCTCTCGGACGATTTGGTTCCGAGGAGGACTTGAAAGGAGCCGCTCTATTTTTAGCATGCCGAGCATCGGATTATGTCACCGGGGACATTCTCGTGGTCGACGGTGGCATGCACGCTTCCTGTTAATGGATCTTGCTGAGTTAGGACGGGTTGACATGAAAGAAAAAATGATGGTCACAATCATAGAATTATTCGGTAAAAAAGGATTCCAGGCCACTTCGATCCAGGACATCGTTGAAGCGAATGGAGTGACGAAAGGGACATTCTATTACTATTTCAAAAATAAAGAGGATGTGCTCGTTCATATTCACCAATCTTTTATAGATCACCTTCTAGATGGACAAGAGAAAATCATTACAAATGAGAGTCTTTCCAACTGTGAAAAATTGTATAGAATCGTAGAGTTGTTGATCAGCAATATTCGGACAAACGGGCACAGTGCACTCGTGTTTTTTCAAGAAATGAGACACCTGAGTGAAGAGAAGACAGCCATCATTCTGCCCAAACGCCAACAAATCCAAGTAAACATCCAGAAAGTGTTGGAAAAAGGGATGGAAGCTGGGGAGTTCAAGAAAGACGTGCGTGCAGATATGTTGTCTTATGCTGTCCTTGGCATGGCGAACTGGAGCTATTTTTGGTACGAACCTGATGGAGAAGTGGATGAAAAGACTTTGACGGATTTGTATATGCGATTGATTTTTAAAGGGATTGAGGAGGAGATCAATGACTATTGAGAAACTAGCGGTTGTCGGAGCAGGCAGCATGGGTCATCAGATTGCCATGCTCGGTGCATTAGCTGGCTATGAAACAAAACTCCAGGACATCAGTCAGGAATCATTGGAAAAGGCAGAGGCGAAGCTTGCAGGGATTATGGATAAGTGGGTGAAAAAAGAAAAAATTTCTCAGGCCACGCGTGAAGAAGCTTTTTCCCGCCTTCATTTCACAACAGAACTCGAAGAAGCGGTCTCAGATACAGACCTTGTTATTGAAGCTGTCGTTGAAAAGCTGGATGTGAAAAGAGACGTGTTTGCAAAACTGGATGAGTGTGCTCCATCCCATACCATTTTTGCGACCAATTCTTCGACCATTGTCAGTTCATTGATTGCTGATGCAACGTCGAGGCCTGAGAAGGTGTGCAACATGCACTTTTTCTTTCCGCCACTTGTTATGGACTGTGTGGAAGTCGTCAAAGGGGAACATACGTCAGAAGAGACGGCTGCTGTGGCCATGAAGGTATGTGAAGAGATGAATCGTACAGCGGTCCTTTTGCAAAAAGAAATCTCAGGATTTATCGCCAATCGAATTTTATTTGCGATTCAAAAGGAAGCGATGAGCTTGTATGAGGGTGGATACGCTGATTACGAAGATATCGATAAAATAGTGAGAAAGGCGCTGAATCATCCAATCGGTCCATTTGAATTGATGGATTTATCAGGGATAGACGTCGGCTATTACGTCATGCAGCAACAGTATGAAGAAACAGGCGATCCAAAAGACCGACCATCTAAAACTTTGGAAGAGAAAATGAAAGCAGGGGAGCTCGGCCGCAAAACAGGGAAAGGTTTTTATACTTACGATAGCCCTGTGAAAAGTTGAGGAGGAAAACAAATGCATGAAATAGAAGTGAATGTAAGGTTTTGTGAAACTGATTTATTAGGGCATGTGAATAATAATAACTTCTTTGTCTATATGGAGGATGCGCGTATTCGATTTTTTAAGGATCTGGCGCTTGTGGGAGATGATTGGAACTTCATCCTTGCTTCGACGAAATGTGATTTCATCAAACAGGTGTATTTTAATCAGACGCTGATCATTCACAGCCATGTCGTAAAAATTGGACGCTCAAGCTTTCATTTAGAGCAGGACATGTATGAGAAAGAAACGGGGGAACTGGTTGCCAAGGGCTTGTCTGTCATTGTTCAATTCGACTTCGAGCAACAGCAAAGTGTTGCTATGACACCTGAGATGAAAGAATCTTTGTCATCCTATCAAATGGTAGCAAAATAAAGGAGGTTCTTCATGGTTTACGCAGAAGATACAAGGCCTGTCCGCCAAGGGGAAGAGCTTGAAGTAAACAAGCTTGAGCGTTTTTTGAGGGAGAAGTTAGAGATTCCTTCGGGTGACATGCAAATCAGGCAGTTCGGGGCGGGGCATTCCAACTTGACTTATGAACTGTCAGTCGGCGAAGAGTGGAAAGTGGTCTTACGTCGTCCACCCATGGGGCCGGTCGCTCCAAAGGCGCACGACATGGAACGTGAATTCAAAGTTCTTCAATCCTTACATCCGATCTATCCTTTGGCACCGAAACCCTATCTCTATGAATCTGGCAATCTGATTGGCCGTCCTTTTTTTCTCATGGAACGGAGAGAGGGACTCGTTTTTGATTCCACCTACCCTGAAGGAGTGGACGCGACAGAGGAACTAGGGAGGCAGCTGTCTGAGACAATGGTCGACCGGCTGGCAGAACTTCATTCCCTGGACTACCGGGAAACTTCTTTGAAAGATATGGTCAAGCCTGAAGGTTTTATGGAAAGACAAGTACATGGTTGGATTAAACGCTATGAAAAGGCGAGAACCGATGATGTGGTTTCCGGGGAGCGTTTGAAAAAATGGCTGATCGACCATATACCTGCATCCAGAGGAGCTGCCATTATTCATTATGATTACAAGTTGAATAATGCCATGTTCAGTAAGGATAATCCTTCGCAGATGGTAGGTTTGTTTGATTGGGAAATGACGACCGTCGGTGATCCGATGGCCGATGTTGGCGCAGCCATGAGCTATTGGATTCAGAAAGACGATCCAGAACTTCTGAAAACGGGATTAGGGAAGCCGCCTCTCACTGTTCAGGAGGGGTTCTATACAAGAGATGAATTCATTCACCGCTATGCTGAAAAAAGTGGACGTAATGTGGAGGGCATTAATTTTTATTTGACCTTCGCCTATTTTAAGCTGGCAGGAATCGTACAGCAGATCTATTATCGCTACAAAAAAGGGCAGACCAAGGACCCGAGGTTCGCGGAGATGCATGTTTTCGTCAATCATTTAATCCGTCATGCGGAAGAAACAGCAGGTCTCTAGGATGGGGGATATCCAAGTCATCTTTAAGAAGGAAGACATACGCCCGGAAAAGCTAAAAGGGAAAGTGGTTGTCGTCTTTGATGTCTTATTTGCCACATCGACGATTACAGCAGCGATTGCAGATGGTGCATCCAGTGTCATCCCTGTATTCAGCGTCGACGAAGCGCGGAAAAAAGCGGCGCAATTCAAAGATCCTTTCGTTATCGCCGGAGAAGATAAGGGGAGAAGGATTGAGGGGTTCGAACCACCACTAAGGACGCATTTGAAGTCGATCATTCAGAATAAACATCTGATTTTGACGACGACAAACGGAACGGTCGCCTTACATCAATCAAGGCAGGCCTCTTGTCTATACGCCTCTTCACTCCTCAACAATCCAGCGATGGCGGATCATTTGGAAGAGCATCATAAAGGGGAAGATGTCGTCCTCGTCTGTGCAGGATCAAGCGGGAAATTTACCGTCGAAGATTTTTATGGTGTCGGAAGTTTAGTCTATCACATGCAAATGAAAAGCAAATGGGGGCTCTCCGATGCAGCGGTTGCGGCTCTCGGTTTTTACGAAGGAAGTGGCGCTGCAAAGGAATTATTCAGAACCTGCAAAATTGGAAAATTACTTGTGAATGCCGGGCTTGACCCTCAAGAAATTGACTTTGTTGCTGAGGAAGGTTTATTTGATTCTATACTCATATATGACCGTGAAAGCGGGCAAATCAAGGAGGGTAAAAATGCAACCAGTTCAGCATAACATTCGAGGTGGAGAGTTTTTGATTTCGGAGATCTCAGAGGACTCAGTGTTTACACCCGAAGACCGGACCGATGAGCATAAAATGATGGCTGCCACTGCTCGACAATTTATTACCCGGGAAATTCACCCCAATCGGGACCGAATCGAAAGTGGAGATTTTGATTTTGTAGCTGAAAAAATGCGTCATGCCGGAGATTTAGGACTGCTTGGTCACAGCATTCCTGAAAACTACGGGGGATTGGGCTTAGATAAGGTCAGTAAAGGGATTGTCGGTGAAGCATTAGGAAATGCGAGTGGCTATAGCGTTGCGCATTCGAACCACACGTGTATTGCTACGTTACCGATCACCTATTTTGGTACAAAGAAGCAAAAAGAAAAGTATTTGCCTAAACTTGCATCAGGAGAGTACATAGGGGCTTATTGTCTGACAGAACCCGAAGCAGGTTCAGACGCTCTATCCGCAAGAACGACTGCTGTGCTTAATAATACAGGTACCCATTATCTATTAAACGGATCCAAAATTTATATCACCAATGCTGCTTTTTCCGATACGTTTATTGTCTATGCGAAAGTAGACGGAGAGCTTTTTACCGCTTTTATTGTTGAAAAAGATTTCCCTGGACTTTCAATCGGACCAGAAGAAAAAAAGATGGGAATTAAAGGTTCTTCGACTTGCTCAGTAGTGATGGAAGATTGTAAGGTGCCGGTTGAAAACTTGCTCGGGGATATTGGTAAAGGCCATTTGATCGCTCTCAACGTTTTGAATTTAGGGCGTTTTAATTTAGGTTTTGCCACTATGGGAGCAGCCAAATATAGTTTGCAATTAGCCATTACCCATGTGAAAGAACGGAAACAGTTTAAAAGAAGCATTGCAGAATTTCCGGTTACGAAGGAAAAACTCGCTTCAATGGCCGCGCGAATCTATGGAACAGAATCACTGCTGTATCGAACAGCTGGTCATATTGAAGCTTCTCTTCACGGTCACTACGATTCGGAGGATCGAGGAGCAACGGCTAAAGCGATGAATGAGCATAAGCTTGAGGCTGCGATTTGTAAGGTTACCGGATCAGAAACACTGGACGAAGTGGTAGATGAAGCGTTGCAGCTGCATGGAGGAGCGGGGTTCATCAAGGAATATCCAATTGAACAAGCTTATCGAGACTCAAGAATTAACCGGATCTTTGAAGGAACCAATGAAATTAACCGTCTGTTGATTCCGGGGGCCTTTTTCCAAAAAGCTGCAAAGGAGGAATTTGATGCGGCATCACTGATGGAAAAAGCGGAGTATTCACTGAAAAATGGTGGATATAAACATTCTGATCCATGTAAGGAAGTTATCGCTCTCATGAAGGATTTGTACCTTGTTTGTGCAGGAGCAGCTTATCGCATGTATGGAAAAGCCATACAGGAAGAACAGGAAGTATTAATGAAGCTTGCCGATCTTGCTATTGAAATTTATCGCGTCGAGTCCGCAGTCTTAAGGACGAGAAAAGCGGAACAGGCGAAAGATCCAAGTCTTCCATTAAAAGAAATGATGACCTACACGTTAATTGAACAGTCCACATTGAACGTCCAGTGTTCAATCACGCGGCTTTTGTCCGCGTTGTTAAAAGGAGCGGAACGTGTTCAGACGTTACGTCATATCCCCGTGCTATTGAGCGAATACCAACGGGAAGGATCGGTGGAAAGAAACCGTCAGCTTGCCGATCGATTGATTGCAGCAGGTCAGTATGTATCATGAAAAAGGAGATGACAAGAATGAAATTAGGTAATGATCATTTAACAGTCGACGTAAAGGGCCCGGTCTTATCCTGTGTGCTGAACAGGCCGGATGCATTAAATGCTTTTTCTGATCAAATGATAATTGGTCTGCAGGAAGCTCTGGCTGAAGCTGAACGTAATGATGAAGTGAAAGTTGTAGTACTTTCTGGTGCGGGCCGATCTTTTTCAGCTGGTGGAGATGTGAAGTCCATGGGCACCGCTGATGCTCAACAATTGTATGACCACGTTGGGGAACTAAATCGGTTGATTTTAAAGATTAAAGATTTAGCTAAGCCTGTAGTGGCTGTGGTGCATGGATATGCAGCAGGAGCTGGATTCAACCTTGCCCTTGCCTGTGATCAGATTCTTGCAGGAGAAGAAAGCAAATTTGTCCTCAGCTTTGCACAAGTCGGACTTGTGTCTGACGGTGGCGGCCATTACTTTTTATCAAGATTGTTGGGCCCTTATCGTACGAAAGAATTGCTATTCCGGGCAGAACCGATTCCTGTCGAGACAGCTGCCGAGTGGGGGCTTGTCAATCGTGTCATTCCACTGACGGATTTAGAAGAAGAGGCCATGAACTATGCCCTTGCACTTTCCAAAGGTCCGGGAAGAGCCATGGGGATGATGAAAAAGATAGTGGATCAGGCCGATCGCTCAGATTTAGCTACGATTCTTGAGCAGGAAAGAATCACACAGACCATGATGGTTTCAACGGAAGATCATAAAGAAGGTGTGCAGGCATTCAAGGAGAAGCGCAAACCTAACTTTGTTGGGGAATGAGGAGGGAAAAAATGAAAGCGATTCAGTTTAAAGAATATGGAGCGCCTTCTGTATTGGAGAAGGTGGATGTCGACAGACCAGAGCTTGAACAAGGAGAAGTTCTTCTCAAAGTTCATGCCATCGGAGTGAACTATGCGGACACAGCAAGGCGTGAGGGGGCTTATGTAGTACCCACACCACTTCCCTTTATCCCTGGAGCAGAAGTTGCCGGGGTCGTTGAAGAGGTAGGCGAAGGGGTGAGCCGTGTCGCTAAGGGAGATCGTGTCGTGACGCTCATTGGCTCAGGGGGCTATGCAGAATATGTGAAGGCGAATGAGAGTACTTTGATCCCCATCCCAAATGAAGTCACAGATGAAATCGCTGTAGCTTTACCCTTACAGGGGTTAACCGCCTATCATATTCTCACAACGATGGGGAGGCTGGAAAAAGGAGAAACCGTTCTTGTTCATGCAGCGGCCGGAGGCGTTGGTTCCCTTGCTGTCCAACTAGCCAAACATTTCGGAGCAGGAAAGGTAATCGCGACGGCCAGCACAGATGAAAAGCTGAACTTAGCTCGTGATTTAGGTGCAGACTATGCCATCAACTACACGAATCCGATGTGGCGTGAAGAAGTAATGGAGGCCACGGATGGCAGAGGAGTCGATGTGGCTCTTGAAATGGCTGGAGGCGATATTTTTCACGAAACCGTCAAATGCATGAGAGCATTCGGAAGAGTCGTGGTCTATGGGGTAGCCAGTGGAGAGCCGGCGCAAATGTATCCTTCCGGGCTTATGAATCGAAATCTATCCGTTATTGGATTCTTTTTGCCACAGATTATGAAGAAGCCTGTCCTGTTTGAAAAGAGTTTGAACCATTTGTTGAAAATGGTGAAGGCTGGTGAATTGAAGTTGACCGTTGGCGGTGTGTTTGATTTAGAGGAAGCGGCTCATGTCCATGAGGTCATGCAGGCCAGAAAAACAAAAGGAAAGCTGGTCTTAAAGCCATAACATACAAAAAGTACGGCAGACTTGTTCTGTCGTACTTTTTTTGCAGGAAGAAGAAGGGATTCTGTCGAATACAAATGACCACAGAAAAAAAGGGGGAGAACACTAATGTTTGAACAAAGAATTGGTGAAGAATTATCACTGAAAATGATCGACCATCGTGATGCGGAGGAGCTATACCGACTATCAGATCGTTCCAGGGATCATATAAAAACATGGTTGCCGTGGATCCACTTTACAAAAGAAGTGGAAGATACAAGAAACTACATAAAGATGAGTTTACGCCGTTATGCAGAAAACAACGGGCTGACCGTTTGTATTCTATATCAAGGAAACATTGCAGGTGTCGTCGATTTTCATGAAATTGATGAGAAAAACAAAGCCACAAGCATTGGCTACTGGATGGGAGCTGATTACAAAGGGAAGGGGCTGCTTACACGTTCTTGTCGCGTTCTGTTCGACTATGCGTTTGAGACACTAGGTATGAACCGGATTGAAATTCGAGCCGCATCTGAGAATGAAAAGAGCCGGGCAGTGCCGGAACGGTTGGGTTTCAAGCAGGAAGGGGTCATCCGTCAAGCAGCTCGGCTTTATGATGAATACACGGATCATGTGGTTTATGGAATGCTGAAAGAGGATTGGATGAGAAGGGAGAATATCACTTGAACGTCACGGTTGTGGAACATATCCAAAAAAAGAGCCCGGTAAAAAAGGAATGTGAAGATGCGCTGGTACTAAACGAACATGCTGGTGTTTACGGCGTTTTAGATGGGGCTACTCCTCTTGTCTGCTTTGAGGATGAAGCCGGACATAATGGAGCATATCTTGCCGCGCAAATTTTCAAAACTAAAATGGAGCGGTTAAAGAGTGGAGAGAGGCTAGTGCAAGCCGTAGAAGAAGCCAACCTACATTTAAAGGAGGAGATGGTAAGGTACGGCGTCCAGACAGAACTCGGAGAAGAACGGTGGTCCACATGCGTAGCTGTTGTTAAAGTCGTGGATGACCAGATTCATTATGTGCAGCTGGGGGATTCTATGATTCTTGCAGAGGGTGAGGATGGAAAGTTTATGACTGTCACCACTGACTCTGTCAAAGGGATCAGCGAAAGAGCCAAGCAAAAACGTGTCGAAAGAAGAAAGGGTGGAGAGAACATACCACCTGAAAGTTACTATGATATACACATGAATAGGCTTCGCTATAACCGCCGGCTTGCGAATGTGGAAGGTGGCTATACGGTTGCCAACGGAATGCCTGAAGTGATGGAATACCTTGATCAAGGAGTGATCGATAGAAAAGGGATTCGGAGTCTCCTGCTTATTTCTGATGGTTTATTTCATCCTGAACTTACCCTTGAAGAAACTTATCAGAGAATTGGAGAAGTAGGGTTGGAAAGCTATGTTTATGAATTAACGGAACACCTGAATAAACATTCTCTCCATATCGATGACAGAACAGCGGTGTGGATAAAATTAAACTAAGTGTACCTTTTTATAAAAAGGTACACTTAGTTTTGGTTTTTTATGTTACAACGGCCAGGACGAAACCGTCATATCCTTTGCTTCCCACCGTTTGAAAGGCTGTGGATTCAAGGTTTGGGTGGTTGTTTAATAAGTCAAACATTTCACGTATACCTATAATACTCTTGTCTTTGCTTTCTGAGTCAAGCAGTCTTCCATCCCGAACGACATTATCTACTAAGATCGTCGTTCCGGCCTTAGATAACTTAAGGGCTTCTTTGATATAGTGGGGGTTATTATTTTTATCTGCATCGATAAAAATAAAATCAAAGGGTTCACGTCCTTCTAAAGTAGGCAGAGAATCAAGGGCAGGGCCGACAATCACTTCTATCTTGTCCTGCACCCCGGCCATTTCCATATTCCTTGAGGCGACTTCCGCATGCTTCGGGTTGAATTCTAGTGTAGTGACGTGACCATCTTCAGGGAGGGATCTTGCCATCCAGATGGTGCTGTATCCGCCGAGAGTGCCAATTTCCAATACATTTTTCGCAGCTTTCATTTTCACAAAAAGCTGAAGCATTTTTCCCTGGGCGGCAGACACGTCGATGGAAGGGAGTCCTGCTTCTTCGTTTGCTTTTAGTACATTCTCCATGACAGGATCTGTGGGAATTAGCTGGTCAATGAAGTATTGGTCCACTTGCTTCCAAGTCTCCAGATTGCTCAATCAAACCACTCCTTATGTATAAGTTTCTTCTAGTGTAATCCTCCTTCAATAAAAACTCGAGCAAAAAGGTGCTTCAGATCACCATTTCTTTATTAAAGGATATGGCAGGTTTCTTGAAGACTCAGTTTTCAAGATGTTTCGGGGATTCGTTAACCGGGTTGAGCGTCAGGGGTGGTTGGGAAGCTACTCGCTTTCCTGTGGGGGAGTGCCGAGCTTCCTCGGACTTCGTCCTGCGGGATCTCGCCTATCTCCTTTCTCCCACGGGAGTCTCGCAGCTACCCAACCACCCCTTTCAGAAGGAGAGAAACGAACCCCTTCACTGTGGGAGAGGATGCCTTTCACTATTCTGTGTTTGTAAGCATAAAACGCTCTATAATACACCTTCCGCATACAAAACAGCTTCATTGGGAGTTGATTCCCTTTTAATTAACATGTGAATAAAAGCAGTTTATTCCAGAAGTGGTTTCGAGAATATTATTTGGTAAAGGGGCGGAGGGGAATGGCGAGACTCCTAACTTAAGTGTGCAGGCGCCTCGATCAGCGGCGTATGGACTGGACTGAGCTGGAGGAGATAAAGGAAACACGAAGAACGAAGTGATTCGATGTTGACTTATCGTACAGAAGCGAGGGAAGTCTCACTAGCCGCTAGGCGCCGGAATCGGATATCGAAGAGAAAAAAGTGCAGGGTGAGACCCCACAGGACGAAGTCCGAGGAGGCTCACCGCGCTCCCGCGGAAAGCGAGCTATTCCCCGCAGCCCCCATCCAATCAACAAAAGTCTCGAAACTGAGTCTTCAAGTATAGGTAGCTTTAGTGCATGAAAAAAGAGCTCAGGTTGCCTGAGCTCTTAGGGGATTAACCGAATAGTTTTGGAATGCCTTGGATAAGTGACATGCCGCCCATATAGGACATGGCGATGACGATTAGGACTCCGAAGATGGTCAACCATAATGGGTGTTTGTAATCCCCGACGATTTTTTGTTTATACGCGGCTATCAGCATAACACCCAGCGCAATCGGTAGAATCAAACCATTTAACGATCCGACAAGGATCAACACCTTGACGGGCTTACCGACCAAAACGAAGACAGTCGTTGAAATGACGATAAACGCGACAATGAACCATTTGTGGTGCTTGTTAATCGTTTTATTGAATGTACGAATGAATGAAACGGATGTATATGCGGCCCCGACTACAGACGTTACAGCAGCGGACCACATGATGACACCGAAGATTTTGTATCCGACATTTCCTGCTGCTGCCTGGAAGACAGAAGCTGGTGGGTTTTCAGGGTTCAGTGTGAAACCTGAGGCTACAACACCTAAGGAAGCAAGGAAAAGGAAGATTCTCATGACGGAAGCAATTCCAATCGCAGACACGGAACTTTTTGTGACTTGCGGAAGTGCTTCTTTTCCTTTCACGCCTGCGTCTAAAAGTCGGTGGCCACCAGCGAAGGTAATATATCCGCCGACGGTTCCGCCGACGAGTGTGATGATGGCGAGAAAATCAATCGTATCAGGTACGAATGTTTTCGTGACAGCTTCTCCGACAGGTGGTTGGGCGGAGAACATGACGAAAATAGTCAATGCAATCATGATGAATCCTGCAATTTGTGCGAAACGATCCATGACTTTACCCGCTTCACGAACAAGAAAGACGGCGACAGCTACAATTCCGCTAAACAATGCCCCCATTTCAGGAGAGATTCCAAATAGTACATTGGTACCAAGACCGGCACCTGCGATATTTCCAATATTAAAGGCTAATCCACCGGCAACGATAAGTACAGATAAAAACACTCCAAGGCCTGGGAGTAGGCTGTTGGCGATATCCTGAGCCGGTTTCTCCGATACAGCGATGATTCGCCATATATTTAGCTGGGCGCCGATGTCTATAATGATGGAGATTAAGATGACAAATCCGAAACTGGCTGCAAGTTGTTGAGTGAAGTGAGTCGTTTGTGTTAGAAAACCAGGACCAATGGCGGACGTCGCCATCAGGAAAGCGGCTCCTAACAAGAGACTTCTTGTCGATTGTTCTTTCATGGAGTAGCTCCTTTGCTAGGTTTATTGTGATGTAAGATTTCTATTGTTTACTTATTTTGTGATAAATTCACCGATGGATTGAAGCTTGATTTCTGATTCTTTCAAGGCTTTTGTAATATAGTTGGCGAAATCGATGGCGCTTGGTCCATCACCATGAATACAAATGGTGTGAACATCAATATTGATATCCGTCTCCTGTACGGTACGAACTTTGTTTTCTTTAATCATGCGAATCACTTGTTCGACCGCCTGTTCGTGGTCTGTGATAAGCGCGTTTGGTTCTCTTCGTGAAGTAAGCGATCCATCTGATTGATAGGTGCGATCTGAGAACACTTCACTAGCTGTTTTAAGTCCATGTTCGCGACCTGCTTTCACGAGTTCACTTCCTGCAAGTCCAAAGAGAACCATCTCTGGGTCCACATCGTAAACGGCCTTGGCAATGGCGGTTGACAACTTAGGATCTTTGGCAGCCATGTTAAACAGAGCGCCGTGGGGCTTGACGTGTTGTAAATGTCCCCCTTCTGTATCCACAAACCCTTTGAGGGCTCCTATTTGATAGACAACCATATCGTAAGCTTCCTCTTCAGAAATCTCCATTGGTCGACGTCCGAACCCGGCTAAATCTGGCAGACCTGGATGGGCGCCGATTCCAACGTTATGCTCTAAGGCCTTCTGCACCGTTTTTCTCATTATAGTTGGATCCCCTGCGTGGTAACCGCAGGCGATATTCGCGGATGTTACATATTTCAGTATTTCTTCATCGCGACCGATGGTATAGCGGCCAAAACTTTCTCCCATATCGCAATTCAAGTCGACAATATGCATGGAATCTCCTCCTTAACGAAGTTTCGTTTCAATCCCTCTTTGTAGCTGTTTCAGGTTTTTCTCTTTTTCTAAGAGCAGACGTTGAGCTTCTTCATGGGTAATAGGGGAGAAACTTATACTTTCTCCCGGCCGCATTTGTGCAATTCTCGGTAAATCGATTGAAGCTACTTGTCCGATTTTTGGATAACCACCTGTGGTCTGATGGTCCGCTAATAATAAGATCGGATTTCCATCTGGAGGTACTTGAATGGTCCCAAATGTAACGGCTTCTGAAACGATATCTTTCTTTTTCTCGAGAGTCAGGGTCGATCCATTTAAACGATAGCCCATTCGATCTGATTTCGAATCAATTTGAAAAGGATCGTTGAAAAATTGTTCTTTACTCTGTGCTGTAAATAAGTCAAATTCACGGCCGGGCATAACTCGAATCGGCTGGTCGCTCTTCGTGTAATTGGTGAATTCTGGACCGACGAACCATGAAGCTTCATTATAAGATGTAGTTTTTTCTACAGTTTTAAGTTGTTCTTTCGAATGTTCAAGCGGAGAATCAGGGCGGCCAAATCGAAGTTGGTCTCCTTTTTCTAATGTACGTCCGTCAAAACCTCCCATGTTTGCGCGGAGATATGTAGAAGAACTCCCCATAACCTTCCGTACTTGAAATCCACCAGCTATGGATAGATAGCACCTGAAGCCTTTTTTTGGTTGCCCAAAGCGAAGCTCGCTTCCTTTTTTTATGTACAAAGGTTTCCACATGGAAACACTATCACCGTCAATCATGGGCGTAAGGTTTCCTCCACAGATAGCGATGAAAGCATCTTCTTGAAATTCAAGAACCGGTCCCATCAGTGTTATCTCCATTGTCGCTGCATCGGTAGAATTTCCGACAAGGAGGTTTGCGATTCGGTGGGCCTGTTGATCCATGGCTCCACTTACAATGACCCCATCTTTTTGATAACCGTACCGCCCTGTATCTTGAATGGTTGTCATCAATCCTGATTTCAATACCGAAATCATTGTTCCCCCTCCTTCAACTGTTTATATTCTGTTTCATCAATACGTGTGAAACGAATGCGGTCTCCTGCCTGAAGGAGAGAAGGATGATCTCTGTCAGCTTCGAAAAGTTTTAGTGGGGTTCGGCCTATCAACTGCCATCCCCCCTGGCGTTTCAATGGGATATACACCAGTTTGCTCTCCTGCAATGCCCACGGATCCTGAAGGGATCGACAGCCTTGGATCGTCACGACGAGGAGCGGCGATTTTTTTATCCATTCCCCCGATATAAGGAAAACCAGGCGCAAATCCTATCATATACACTAAGTAATTTCCCTTCATGTGGGTGTCGATGACTTCTTCTTCGCTTATGCTATTGTGTGAAGCGACAAAGGAGAGGTCTGGTCCCCATTCTCCCCCCGTAACACACAGGTATTTCTATAGTTCTCTTCTCAGAATGATAGGAAGAAGATTGAGATAATAGATCTAAGACCTTTGTTCTTGCCCATTCAAAGGGAAGGAGGTCTTGTGAACGTGTTTGTTTAGCTATGTAGTAGGGGTTATATAGAATGGTTAGAGTAGAAAAAGCTGGAATGTATTCAATCATCCAGTCGGGCTTTTGTTCATCAAGTTGTGCGGCTGCCTGACGGACTTGTTGATTGGTCTCCTCATTTATAGATTCTCCAAAATCGATAAGGAGAGCCTGATCTCCAAGGGGGTGAATGCTTATATTCAATAAAATACCTCCTATGAACTTTTAAAGTAGTGGATGCCAAACCATTATAGTGGATGTGTATCCATGAGCTATGATGTGAACGAACCGTTTAAATTTGGCAGGAAAATATCAAAGTATGTCATTTTTTCTAACTTAACGACGTTAATATCGTATCTTATTTTTCCTGTTGTTTCAATTCGACCAAGGTCCCCGATTGGTTTAGTTTCGCTTTGTGGAAGGGAATAAAAAAGATAACTAATAAATGAGGAGGACGAGTGGGATGCCGTGGGATACAGAAGATTACCCAAGCTCATTCAAAAACTTGGAAACACCTATTAGAAAAAAAGCGATTGATATAGCCAACGCCATGATTGACGAAGGGTATAAAGAGGGGCAGGCCATACCTATAGCAACAGAACAGGCTAAAGAATGGTATGAAAATGCAGATAAGAAAGAAATCAATCGTGTGAAGCAAATGAGCGATAAAAACCTGAAGACAAGGGACGGGGAAGGAAGGCAGGGAGAGAGCCGCCCTGAGCTCCTGGAAAAAGGTCAACATGTCGTTGCGCATGAGGATGGATGGGCTGTAAAAACAGAAGATGCGAAACAACCGTCTGATGTTTTTGATCAAAAGCAGACAGCGATTGACCGAGCAAAAGAGATTGCTGAAAACAAAGGAACACAAGTAATCATTCATAAAAAAGATGGAACTATTCAGGAAAAAATGTCAATAGATGGAGAATCTTAGGTTTAAGACTTTTCGTAACAGGATATATAGCTTATATAATAATTATTCAAGGAGGAATTCAAAGTGGCTGACAGTAGAAATCAAGCAGAACATGTAGTTTCTCATGAAGAAGGTTGGGCTGTAAAAGCAGAAGGTGCAGAACAACCGACGAAGGTGTACGAAAACAAACAGGATGCAATTGATCGTGCAAAAGAAATCGCACAAAACAAAGGAACTTCAGCGGTGATCCATACCAAAGAAGGTAAAATTCAAAATCAATACAACTATAGCAGCTAATCAAACATAAAAAAGCACTCCCTGCGAGTGCTTTTTTTTATGTTTGATTTAATAACGGGGAGGTATTATTGAACTAAATGGCAGGTTTCTTGAAGACTCAGTTTCGAGATGTGTCCGGGGTTCGTTGCCTTGTTGGGCGTTAGGGGTGGTCGGGAAGCTACTCGCTTTCCTGCGGGGATGACGGCAAGCCTCCTCGTGCTACGCACTGCGGGGTCTCGCCAGCCAATCCATTCCCGCGGGAGTCTCGCAGCTTCCCAACCACCCCTTTCGATGTAAGAGAGAAACGAACCCCTGCACCAAGTTGAAAGGTCTCCCACTATCCTGATGTGATTAGTATAAAGCGCTCTATCACAAGCTTTCAGCATGCTGGATGGCGTCCTTAGAAGTTCATTCCGTTCGAATGACAACGTGCAAAAGCAGCTTATTCCAGAAGTGGTTTCGAGATACTTATATGGCGAAGGGGAATGGCGAGACTCCTGCGGGAAAAAAGTGCTTGGTGAGACCCCACAGGACGCAGTCCGAGGAGGCTCACCGCGCTCCCGCGGAAAGCGAGCTATTCCTCGCAGCCCCCATCCGCTCAACAAAATACTCGAAACTGAGTCTTCAAGAAAAGGGAGCTTTAGTTGAATAAGTGACGGGGAGGGAATTGTGATAGAATACGGAGGAGACTGAATGTGGAGGTTCCAAAATGAATGGACAAAAAAGAAGTGACATTAAAATAGGGGCAGAAGTAGAAATCGTCCTGAAGAAAGACCAACGAACAGGGGCACTGACCAGTGGGAAAGTGAAAGATATCCTCACCAAGTCCCCGAACCACCCTCATGGAATAAAAGTACGCCTGGAAGACGGTCAAGTCGGTCGAGTGAAAAACATACATTCCTAAGAATAGCTTCCTTGCAATGACAAAGAGCCCATGCAAAAACATGGGCTCTTTAATTATATAGACATCTAAGAAACTAAGATTATATATGACTCTTTTGTTTTTCAAAGTTTCTATAGGGTATTTCAATTGTAAAAAACGCACCGTCTTCATCTTCTGTAACTGCAAGGATGGTATATTCTGCACCGAAGATTTGTTCCATGGCATAGTCTCCGTTATCAAAAGGCTCGCCATCAATGGAAAACCCGGTTTGCAACAATGCATGACGGTCTTCTTCTGTGAAATTACTGATTTCATTGAGAAGCACCATGGGCCGGACAAGTGTCTCTCCTTCAGGCTCATCAAGAAGGTCGTAGTTAATCTGTATGTTCACCAAATCACGAGCATCGCCGAGCATATCGAGTACGATGGTTTTGAATTCTGATAAGTCCATAAGAAAGCGGACATCTTCGGGTTCGATACGGTCTAAGTACCGGGACATTTCATAAGCCTCCTTTTATGCGTCTAAGGCTTATATTACCATGAAAGCCTCTCTTTAAACCTATGTAAATTGGAAAAGCGAGAAGGGCGGCCGCCCTTCTCGCTTTGTATACTTTCGGAAAATATCAAGTTTTCCACTTGCTTTTATCGCAAGGCTTGTGGAACTTTGTCCATGTTAGTGCCGCGGTTCAAAATTCTACATGGTAGTTTTTGGCAACTTAAACGACGCAATCCCTACCTCTATTGCATCCTTACAGCTCCGAAGCTGATCCAGTGTGATTAAGTTGTATCAAAACGTAGCAGAATGCCAGTCTCATACAAATCACTCTTTTCTTTTCCGAGTTACCTTCTCTAGAAGGCACTATCAAAACATTATAAACTCTGTATTCATAAATGTCAATAGTGTACGTTTTGGGAAACTACCATCAATTCATAAGTTTGACGATCGATCGACCGCGTGTTTTTCCTTGTAGAATATCTTTGAGTGTTTCGGGGGCTTCTTTGAGAGTGTGAACAGATTTGATTCGGTCGAACACTTCTTTAATTTTTAAATCATTAGCCATTCGATGCCACACTTTTTTCCTTACATTCATTGGGCAATTGACGGAATCAACTCCAATAAGGGATATACCCCGTAAAATGAAAGGGTAAACCTGTGTGGGCACTTTTGTACCCCCTGTCAGCCCACTTACGGCTGCGGCGCCTCCATATTTCAATTGACTAAGTAGAGAGGCGAGCTGTTCACCTCCGACAGGATCGACGGCTCCAGCCCAACGACCGCTTGCTATGGCGCGAAGCTTTCCGTCATAAACCTCTTCACGGGAAATAATTTTAGAAGCGCCCAAGTCTTTTAAGTATTCTTCATGTTCAGGACTCCCTGTGCTTGCTTCAACGCTATAGCCTCTTTTAGCAAGCATAGACACCGCTATGCTCCCGACGCCGCCGGAAGCCCCGGTCACAAGGACAGGGCCATCTTCGGTAGTCAGACCGTTTTCTTCTAAGCGATGAATGGAAAGAGCGGCGGTGAAGCCAGCCGTACCGTAAATCATTGCTTCTTCTGTCGACAATCCTTCGGGAAGAGGGACGACCCATTCGGAAGGGATGCTTGCATATTCACTAAATCCACCATGATGGTTGACGCCAATTTCATAACTGGTAGCGATCACAGAATCGCCCTCTTTAAATTGTTCGTCAGAGGAACGAACCACTTCTCCGGCCAAATCAATCCCCGGTATGATTGGGTAATTTTTGACGAGGGGGTTATCCGGCTGGGTAACCATTCCGTCTTTATAGTTGATGCTGGAATAATGAACTTTAATTAAAACATCACTGGAAGGGAGGTCCGAGAAAGATAGCTCTTGCACTGAACCCTGTAAACCTTCATCAGTTCGGTCGACTTTATACGCCTTGAATTTTGTCAACATTTCACCTCATTTCTGCTTTTAAGGACGAAGATCCTCATCGTAGTCATCTTCCGTAACCGAGTCCTGCTTGGATTTTCTTCCTTTATCCTGTTCACGTTCTTCTTTTTTTACTTCTTCATCAGGAATACCGTCAATCAAGCGTTCTTTTTTTAGTTTTTCTTGGAAGCTTTGGTCGTTTTCAGATACTTTATTTCGTTTTTGATCAGCCAACTCTTTCACCTCCAGAAAATGGGTGTCCCGGTTATGATTCCTTTTTGCATAGGGAGTTAAACGTTGATCCGGCTATAGAGGTATGAAAAAAAGCCGTCCATCCATGGCGGCTTTATTTATCGGTGAATTTATTTTTAATAGATTGCAACAGCGGGGTTTGCATCAAGTAGTCAAACGTCGTGCTGATCACCAGCCCGTGAATGATGACACCTAAGATGGTGAAGATCACGATGATGATATGCCCCGCCATCGTTTCTGGTTCAAATCCAGATCGTCCGAAGAAGGTAAGGGATAGGATGGCACTTACCCACGCATCTCCATAGCTGTCTAATTCATTTTCAATCAAATTTAAGGGAATGATCAAAAGGAAAACAAGAATGAAGGTAGCTCCAGTCACCGTTGAAAGGTGCTGCCTTTTAAGAAAACGTATGAAGGGCATCGTGTAATACTTTGTGATGGACTTCAACCTCAAAAGGTGAAGAATTCTTGCAAATCTCGCAAACTGGAAAATCGCATCAAGGGGGATGGCAGCGATGACAATGAAAGGGTGTTTTTTTATGAACCCCCATTTGCTGTCGGCTTTATATAAACGGTAAAGGAAGTCAAGGAAGAAGATGGACCATGTTGTCCAAACGATTACGCTATTGTAGCCTGTTTGCTGCCAAATAGTGGCGACGGATAGGGCTGCAAGACCGACCATGAATAATTCGTAGAGCGTTTTACTAGATTTTCTGTTTTGTAGTCCCATCGTCATTTCTCTCTCCCTGGTTTTGTCGATTCGACATCATTATATCATTCTCTTAATTGGTGTACATTAACTTTGGCGGATGTACTTAGCCCCAGCTTCTGTGATTTGTGTGCCTGCCCAGCCGCATTTGATGGGCCAATATACTATAGGAAACTATGAAAGGGAAGTTATTTATTTCTCTAATCAGCTTCGTGTGGTATTCTCAAATTAATCAATAAATGAATGGAAGGGAAGCAGAAGTGCGCATTCTAAAGAACCTGATGAACTTTTTCTTTTTCGCTGGCGTGTTTGCTCTGCTGGTTTTCTTGTTGGTCCCACAAGTAGAAAAGGAACTTCCTCAAGGTGTATTTTATAAGAAAGATGTCCCGTTACCCACCAACCTTCATCCGACAGTAGAAAAGCGCAAAGATCAATTGGTCGAAAAGATAAAGAGAGCAGGGATTAACATCATGATTACGGAAGGTCATCGGTCCGTTGAGAAACAGGATAAACTATATGAACAAGGTCGTTCTTCAAGTGGGCAAATCGTCACTCATGCGAGGGGTGGGGAGTCCTATCATAATTATGGTCTTGCTATCGATTTTGCGCTTGAGCACGAAGATGGCCGCATCATTTGGGATACAGAATACGATGGAAATGGAAACGGAAAATCGGATTGGGTGGAAATTGCAGAAGCAGCTAAAGGTCTTGGGTTTGAATGGGGAGGCGACTGGGGGAAATTCAAAGATTATCCTCATTTGCAAATGGATTTCGGATTATCGATCAGGGAATTAAAAAGAGGGAAACGACCGAAAGTAGACGAGTACGCAGATGAAGAATAAATAGAAAAAAGGTGCCCTGAGTTCAGGGCACCTTTTTTGTCATTGTTGATATTCTTCGTAAGGTTTGATCATTGCATGGATGGTTTCTATATAAGGCATACTCAATCCGACTTCGCTGCCCAGCCGTAAAGCTCCGCCATGAAGGTGTTCAACTTCCAAAGGCAGTCCTTTTCGTCGGTCTTGATGCATGGATGATGTCATTTCATGATCGAATCCGCGTAAGCGTTCAAATGCCTGCTGCACTTGTTCATCTGTCAGGTCAATGTGGTGAGCGTTTGCAAGTTCCTTCATTTCGGTGAGAATTCGTTCTGCGATTCGGAACGATTGAGGGTAACTTCGTACAACGCCGATGGGTTGATTAACAGCTGTTGTAATCCCGGAAAATGCGGTAATGAACATGTATTTTTTCCACATGTCCTCTAAAATGTTCGTACTTAACGTACCATTCAAATTCGCCTGGTTACAAGCGAGGGCAAGTTCTTCACAGATGGCCTGCTGAGATGTATGAAGCGGTCCGAATACGAGGTCATGGAATGGGCTTGTATGGACAACATGACCAGCTTCATCAAGGGTTGCAATGATGTAAGAAAGTCCACCGATGACAGCTTCCTCTCCCAATTCTTTTTGGAGAATACTGATGTGTTCCATGCCATTTAAAACGGGATAAACTTTTGCCCCTTTATTTACCAATGCTTTAAGCCACTCCAATGTGCCATGAAGGTGGTAGCCCTTGACGGCAAGAAAAACCAGGTCAGGATTTTCAATCTCCTCTGGACTCCTAGCAATCACCGGATCTGAAACTTCATAATCTCCCATTTCGCTATGTAGCTTTAAACCATTCCTTTCAATCTGTTCAGCTCTTCCTTCGCGGACAAGGTTAATGACCTCGTGTCCAGCCTCCTGCCAGCGTGCTCCAAAATAGGCTCCTAAAGCTCCTGCGCCTAAAACTACGATTTTCATATTTCCAACACCTCCGAAGAAATTATGCTTCTAACTCCTTGCTACGTTCTGTTGTGAAACTTGAAGTAATAATTCTGGTCGACTCTACAACATCTTTAATATGGTCGTCTAAATACTGGATGATATCGTCAAATCCTGCTGTTTTCATGATTTCGTGGTAATGCTCTTCACTTTTAAATATGGATTGACCGAGCATGAGTTCTTCATCTTCCTCAACATCTACCACATTCAAGAGTCCCATGGATCCTTGGCTGCCGGTCAACTTATTTGAAAAATAAATATTATGGTCGAGAGCGCCATGGGATTTTAAGAGATTGCCGGATTTTCTGGTCAATTCTATGAATTCATCCAAATCTTTTTGTTTAACTCGAAAAAGACATATGACTGTAAACAACGCTATCCCCCCTTGGTGAAATAAGTGATCAGGATTTATTATCCAGACTTGTGGACCGTCCAGCATTTATCAAAAGAACGATGGCAGTCACTGTGTGCATGACCCAACCGATAAAAGGAATCGCTCCTATGGCGCTTGTAATCATACCAAGAACACTTCCAAGGTAGGGGCGTTTGTCTTTAGCTGAAACGACTAGAGTAATCAAGTGGAAAACAAACATGAACAAAAGCGGCAGCCAGGCATTGCTGAAAATGAATGCTCCTCCTGCTATAGGAATAGCCATGAATGCTTCACACCCACCTGTCAACCACTTGAGTAACGTAGATAGTTTCATTAGAATCTGCTCCTTAATGTTTGATCTGCTAGTTTAAGTATGAGAGTAGGAAATAGACCTCTATACCCTCTTTTTCCACTCCGTGGGTTGTTTTGAAACATTCTTTCAAAAGTGTATATCAATCTCTGCTTTTATGCGTTATTTCGACACGCTCCCTACTATATCCTCTCTTTCGAAGGAGATTTAAAGATTTAAATTTGTTTATTTTCTTAATGAGGGAAGAGTGAGAAATGATACAACAAAACCTCCGGGCACCCCGGAGGTTTTGTCTTCTTATTGAATAGGTTCCACCACCCCGGGAGACTCTCGAGACATAAGACAATCGCTTCCGTGGAGGAAGATCGCTCCACTGCACCGCTTGTCTTATGCTTGTCGAGTCTCCCGGGGTGGTTCCACACTTCAGTCTTACTTACTTGCTTTTTGCAGTTTCTGAATCATTTTCAGGCTGCGGCCGGTTCCGATGGCTACGGATTCCAGCGGGCTTGGGGCCATGTGAACGGGTACGGATATTTCTTTGGACAGCCAATCCTGCATACCGTTGAGCAATGAACCGCCTCCGGTAAGGATCACACCGTGGTCTACGATGTCACCACTTAGCTCCGGTGGGCAATCTTCAAGGGTTGCACGAATCGTTTCTAGCAGCTGTTCAAGGGACTCTTTCAGGGCTCCTTGAATTTCCGTGGATTTTAGTTCGATGGTCTTTGGAAGACCTGTGACCATGTCACGACCTCTTACTTCCATCGTTACTTCCGGATGATCAATCAGGGCGTAGCCGATTTCCATTTTGATTTGCTCGGCTGTGCGTTCTCCGATTAATACGTTGTACGCTTTTCGGACGTGCTGGATGATCTCCTCATCCATGACGTCTCCACCTGTACGGATGGATTTGCAGGATACAACACCACCGAAGGAGATGATAGCTACTTCACTCGTTCCACCACCGATATCTACGACTACGTTTGCAATGGGTTCATCGACTGGAAGGTCAGCACCGATTGCGGCTGCGATTGGTTCTTCAATCAAGTGCACATTTTTTGCGCCGTAGCTTTTCACTGCATTATGAATGGCACGGCGTTCAACAGAAGTTGAGCCGGAAGGTGTACAAATTACGACGGTTGGTTTACGCATAGAGATGCCGGATTTTTTGGATACTTTTTTTCAAAAGCTCCTTCAACATTTGCGCGGTCATATCGTAATCAGCGATGACACCATCTCTTAACGGGCGGACAGGGATGATGTTTCTCGGTGTCTTACCGACCATTTCTTTAGCTTCTTTTCCTACAGCCACTACATTTTTCGTTTCTGTGTTGTAGGCGACAACAGACGGTTCATTAAGTAAAATTCCTTTTGATTTTGAATAAATCAGTATATTTGCAGTACCAAGATCGATACCGATTTCTGCGTTTGATAACATGTAGACGTACCTCCAAAGGTGAAATATTCTATTTATATGTCTTCTCATATCATAGGATTTTTTTGGGGGTTGAACAACAGGAAATTCGTGGTCGGGGAGAAAGTGGTGTCATATGTCATCCCCCATGTATAATGGGACTAACGATAGACAGAGGAGTTTTACTATGAGTTTTTTGAAACATGAAGAAATTATAAAGCGGTGTGAAAAAATAAACCAATCGTATGAAATCGACCCTTCATTTTTTGACGGGATTGTTGATGAATTATTGGACAGTGAACAAGATACAGAAACTGTGATATTAAGTGGTTTTCAGCGATTGCTAACCGAAGTTGACCACGAAATTGAGCGGATGGAGGAATATACCTCCATGAAGCCGAATTGTTTTATGGGGTGTGCTTTTTGCTGCTATTTCCCGATTGTCATTACGAAAATGGAAGCGAAAATGCTGTTTCGTTCCATTGAGAACTTTTCGGATGATCGAAAAAAAGCGATTTATGACCATTGGGAAAGTTATTACGAAAAACAGCAGGACAAACTGCAAAAAGCCATGGTTATGGATTATGAAGCGCCAGAGACAAAACTGGAATACAAAAGGTTGAATCTGCCTTGTCCGATGTTGGATCCAGAAACTCAATTGTGTATGGCTTATGAAGTGCGGCCGATTCCTTGTCGTACCTATTTGAACTATAGCGATCCGCAGGTTTGTGCTGATCAGCACATGCCAAAGGAACCGTTCAGCTATGAATTTCTCTATCAATTTTATTTCGGAAGTATGAATGAGTTAATACAAGCGCTCTATGAAAATGGAGAAGATGTTTTTGTTGATTATCCGATGGATGCTTGGAGTTATGATTATCTCCCAGCTTGGATCAAGCAATGGAAAGAGGGGACCTTAAGTGAAGTATAAACTCTTATCTTTGAATGTCGGTCGTCCGGAAACCTATGAAACGGATAAAGGGGAATTGAACAGTGCCTACCGGAAAACCCCTGTCAAAGGTCCTGTCCATTTAACTTGTCTGAACTTTGAAGGGGATGAACAAGCCGATAAAAAGAATCATGGCGGCCGGGATAAAGCCGTATGCCTTTATCCCGCCCAGCACTACAGGCACTGGGAAGATCATTACGGTCAAGAATTTTCTTTTCCTTCTTTCGGTGAAAACTTGACGGTAGAAGGGATTGACGAACGTGATATCCGCATCGGCGATATTTTTCAGCTAGGAGAAGCCATCCTGCAAGTGTCTGAGCCCAGAAAGCCGTGCTATATTATAGCGCGAACTCATGGGATTGATGATTTTCCGGCACGTGTCATGGAGAAAGGATTCTCGGGTTTTTATTTAAGAGTGTTACGGGAGGGGAACGTGACTTCTGGGGACTACATGACCTTAATTGAGCCTCATCCTGATGAAGTGACAGTGAATGATGTCAATGAGGTGCGCTACCATGATCGAGATAACGCCACTGAAATTAGACGGATTGTGGCTGTTGAACCATTGGCCGGTGGTTTGAAGCAATCGCTGAACAAACGTCTCCAAAAATGAGAGGAGGAAGAGAGCGTGAATCCTTTTTCAGAACGGGCTTTGCAGTTAGCTTTAGAAAATGTAAACGATGGAGGCCACCCATTCGGAGCTGTTCTTGTTTGTGACGGAGTAATCATTGCCGAAGGAGTAAACGAACTTCATCTCCACCCCGATGTCAGTGCTCATGCTGAAATGGTAGCCATTAAGAAAGCTCAACAAGCACGGGGGTCCATTGATTTAAGTGATTGTACGATGTATGCGAGCGGAGAACCTTGCGCGATGTGTCTCACCGCTATGTACTTCTCGAATTTAAAAAAAGTCATCTACTCCCAATCCGTTGAAGATGCCAGTCGTGTTGGGCTCGCCCTTTCAGAAAAAGTTTATCGAGACCTTGAAAAACCAAAGAACCAAAGGGAAATCACAATGATCCACGAACCTATTGGAAATAGTGAATTAGATGCAATGAAAGCCTATGCGACGAAAAAAGGATAGGAGGCAGAAAGATGGATTATGGACATTTGGTTGAGGAGCAGATTAAACAATCCATGAAAAAAGGGGATTTCGACAACTTACCTGGGAAAGGAAAGCCACTTCCCAAAGACGAATTCGCTCATCTGCCTCCAGAACTTAGAAACAGTTACCGGATTTTGAAAAATGCTAACATGTTGCCTGAAGAAATGATCCTGAAAAAAGAAATGGTAGAAATTGAAGATCTTTTAGCTGAGATTAAAGATCCGATGTTATCCGCTCATTATAAAAAGGAATGGAAAGAGAAAAAGCTTCGCTTTGATATGATGATGGAAAAGAGGAAGATGAACCAATCAGGGGCATTAAAACAATATCAAAGCAAAATTGACCGGCGTTTCGGATTTTAAATGACGCCGGAATTTTTATATTCATCAATGGTTGAGATGGTCATGAGATAACGAAAAGGAGGCGATGATATGTGTGGAAGGTACACGTTGTTAGCTGAAGAAGCGGAAATATTGAAAGAGTACGGAATCGAAAGACCGATCGATGGTTATCAACCACGGTACAACATCGCACCAGGTCAAAAGGTGCTGGCGGTCATTCATGATGGAAAGCGAAAGCGCGCAGGTTATATGAAGTGGGGGCTTGTCCCATCGTGGTCCAAAGATCCTAAAATCGGCTATAAAATGATAAACGCAAGAAGTGAAACTGCTCATGAAAAGCCCAGCTACAAAAGGCTGATGAGCCAGAAGCGCTGCTTAATTGTAGCGGATAGTTTTTATGAGTGGCAAAAGACCGAATCAGGAAAACAACCTGTGCGGATCCAACCTGAAAAACGTTCACTTTTTGCTTTTGCCGGTTTGTGGGACCAATGGGAAGGGGATGAAGCCCCCCTTTACACCTGTACGATTCTCACTCAGGATGCGAATGATTTCATGGCTCCGATTCACAACCGTATGCCTGTCATCCTGCCAAAAGGAAAAGAGGATCAGTGGATTGAACCAGTGAAATGGTCGCCTTCGGATGCCAATGGTTTTGTTGAACAACTGACAATGGACGATCTTCGTGCCTATGAAGTTAGCGACTACGTCAACTCAGCTAAAAACGAAGGCCCTGACTGCATCGCTCCGCTAGCATAACGATTATTTCTAAAGGATGAATCAGGGTGTGTAATAAAATAATCATGGAAATGCAAGGTGTAGAGTTTGGATGGATTTATTTACCTCTTTTTCCGCAAAGTCCAGTAAAGTACCATAATAGTGTTTTGCGGAGAAGGAGGATTATATTTGTTAAAAAGAAAGTTTGTAACCGGTTCTATCACAAGTTCTATATACGCCGTTGTTCTAGGGTTTATCATGTCGTTCGATAGTGGGCAGAGTGGTTTAGTAGTTTACCTACATACTGTGACTTTACTTATACCCGTAGGTTTGTTGTATAGTCTTCCATTGATTCTTTCGTACGGAGTGGCCGCATCCTTTGTGAGTGAATGGGCAGGAGGACATATAGCGAAAATCATTGGACAGCCCAAAGCAAAATTGTTGTTTTCAGGTTTATTGCATATGTTTTTTGGACTTATTTTTATGTGGGTCAGCTTGGGGGCGGCTTTTATTTTCTTTGCCGTTGATCTGTTCTTAAAAAGGAGAAAAAAACATTTCACTTGGGGAATTGTGTATCGTAGCTTCCTTTTACCGATAGGAATAGGGTTATCGTTTCTGATCATTCTGTGGGTGGTGGGTGGATTAGTTAAGTTGTAATTCCGATGCCTTCATTAATCCTACTTAATATAAGGAGCTTCCCAGTAGTTGAGTTTACACTAAAAAAAGAGCTTACCGCAACGTAGTGTGGTAAGCTCTTTTTGAATGAGAGATTAGTATTCAAGGTTAACCGGCTTGCCGTTGTTCGCGTTCTTGTTGTTTTTCTTTTTTGGCGACTTTCAGGAACTTGTTCGTTTCGGCAGCTACGACACCGGATAGGAGTAATAGTCCGATCAAGTTCGGGAAGGCCATTAAGCCATTCATCACGTCAGCGAAAACCCACACTGTGCTAAGTTGAGACACGGCACCTACAAGGACAAACGCTACGAATACAATTTTGTAAACACCAATGAATCGCTGTTTCGTCAAATAGCCGAAGCACTTTTCTCCATAGTAGGACCAACCGACAATGGTAGAGAAGGCAAAGAAGACTAAGCCTATGGTAACAATATATGCTCCTACATCACCAAGGAAAATTTGGAAGGAGGTAGAAGTCAAGTCGGCGCCATCCAGGCCGCCTTGATATTGACCAGCCATGACAATCGTTAGACCTGTCATTGTACAAACAATAATGGTATCAATGAATACTTGAGTCATCGAAACGAGTGCTTGACGCCCGGCATAGTCCGTACGCGCGGCAGCTGCAGCAATCGGCGCAGAACCGAGACCTGCTTCATTGGAGAACACACCACGTGCGACACCATAACGAATGACTGTTCCGAGTAGACCGCCACCAAGAGCGCTCGCTGTAAATGCATCGTTAAAGATGGTTCCGAATGCTGGGATGACCATATTGTAATTGAGAATAAGTATGATTAATGCACCAATGACATAGAAGATAGCCATGATTGGAACAAAGAAAGCCGTGACTTTCCCGATACTTTTAATTCCTCCGAGCAATACTAAACCAGCTAAGAGGGTCAACAGAATACCCGTCACCCATGGAGAAACATTAAACGTGCCTTCCATTACATCGGAAACGGAGTTGGACTGTACCATGTTTCCGATTCCGAATGCAGCGACAGCACCGAAGATCGCGAACAAGAAACCAAGAGGGCGTCCTAGCCACTTTGTTTTCAAACCGCGGGACAAATAATACATCGGTCCGCCGGACATTTCACCGTTTTTCCCTTCAATTCTGTATTTAACGGCTAGTACAGCTTCAGCATATTTCGTCGCCATACCAAAAACAGCTGTCACCCACATCCAGAAAACGGCGCCTGGTCCCCCTAGGACAACGGCCGTTGCTACACCAGCAATGTTTCCTGTTCCGATGGTTGCCGCAAGAGCTGTTGTGAGAGCCTGGTAATGCGAAATATCCCCCTTTTCATTCTTTTTCTTCTCTTTGCTTGGTTTGAAAGCAAGTTTTAGAGCGTACGGGAGCGTTTTAAATTGAAGAAACCCGAGACGAAGTGTTAAGTAAACCCCTGTTCCGACTAATAAAATTAAGAGAAACGGTCCCCAGACGATTCCACTTAATTCACTTAAAAAACTGTGTAGTGCACTACCTTCACCCATCATCTTCCCCCTATCCATATATTTAGTATTTGTCCATATATTAAATATTCCGAAAATTAGAAACAAATGTCAAGGTTATTTCCGTACAAAAATTAAAAAAGAACGGTTGATTTCGACATAAAAAGGGAAGATATTTGGGTGAACTGTTTTAGTTTGGCAGGATTTTCGACGCTTTCATAGAAAATAAACAGATGAGAAATACTACATTGGAGGAACATAGTTATGATTCGTGTATTATTTGTCTGCCTTGGTAACATATGTCGTTCACCTATGGCAGAAGCTATTTTTAAAGATCTTGTGAATAAAGAAGGATTGGATGAGAAAATAACCGTCGATTCTGCAGGGATCGGCCATTGGCATATCGGAGCTGAACCTCACGAAGGGACACGGGAAATCCTTGATGAGAAAAGCATCTCTTATGAGGGCATGAGTGCAAGGCAAGTGAAGGAATCTGACTGGGATGACTTTGATTACTTGATTGCGATGGATGATAAAAACATCCAGGACTTGAAAGGAATTCGAGAGAAAAATGGTGTAGTGGTCGCTAAACTGCTGGACTTTGTTCCTCATTCGAAGGAAAGTGAAGTGCCTGACCCGTATTTCACAGGTAATTTTGAATATGTGTATGACCTCGTCCATGATGGATGTTATAAACTTTTAGAAAAAATAAAAAATGATCATAATCTTTGAGGAGGATGTTTATGGGACAGAGTAAACTTTGGAAAGGTGTACTTGTCGGAGCTTTGGTGGGGGGAATCGCTGCTCTATTGGACAGAGATACGCGACAGTATGTAGGAGAGAAATCGCGCGCTACAGGTTCGAAGTGTCAAAGTTTTGTGAAGCAGCCTTCAGAGGCGATCCACAGAATTCGAGTGAATTATGAGGCTTTTTCTGCCCAGGTGAATAAAGGAGTGGAAGATCTTCTGGAATTATTAGACAAGGCGGAGAGTATGCTGAATAAAGTAGGGGAAATCAATCAAGAAGTGAAAGAGCAGCTTAAAGCTGTCGACGATTCAAAAGAAGCTTCTTGATCACAAGAGGTGAGGGAATATTGTGAAGACCATCAAGAATTTTGGCAAAGAGCTGTTTACTCGCTTCGGTGAAGATGATGTCGGAGGGATGGCAGCTCAACTGTCGTATTTTTTTCTACTATCTTTGTTTCCTTTTATGATATTCCTGCTTACACTGCTCGGATATTTACATATTGACGAAGAACGAGTACTTGCTTTCGTCAGTACCTATGCGCCACCTGAAACATTCGATTTGATTACCGAAAACGTTTCGTCCTTATTAAGCAGCGAAAATGGCAGTTTACTATCCATTGGTTTACTAGGGACCCTTTGGGCCGCGTCTAATGGTGTCAACGCCATTATGCGCGCATTCAATCGTGCTCATAACGTAAGGGAGAACCGGTCGTTTTTCGTATCGCGCATCATAGCGATAGTCCTGACAGTGGCCATGGTTTTCGTCATCGGGATTGCTTTTCTGCTGCCTGTTCTCGGTCATACGATCGGCATCCAACTGTTTTCCGTCTTCGGACTATCTGAAAACTTTTTGACGTTATGGAATGGGATGAGGTGGGTCATTTCATCCATCATCTTTTACATCGTCTTGTCTTTTTTGTATGTCATGGCACCAAATAAACGGTTAAAATACCGTGATACCGTTCCAGGTGCAGTGTTTGCGACATTCTGCTGGCAGTTAGTTTCCCTGTTGTTTTCTTTTTATGTGAGTAGTCTAGGGAATTTCTCTGCGACATATGGGAGTTTAGGTACAGTGATTGTGCTTATGATTTGGTTATACCTTTCAGGAGTCGTCATTATTCTGGGAGGGGAGATCAATGCCATGAGCCATCATCGTAGGACGAAAGAGACATGGGGATAGCACATATATGAAAAGGCGGAACCTTCCAAGGTTCCGCCTTTCTTCATTATTTTAATAGTCGGAGTCCATTTAATATCACGAGAATCGTACTTCCTTCATGACCGATGACACCTAAAGGAAGGTCAAGGACCTGTAAGAAATTGCTTACAATTAAGAGCATGATCACGGTTATGGAGAAAATAATGTTCTGTTTAATGATTTTGTTCATTTTTCTAGAAACATCAATAGCTTCACCAATTTTCGGGAGGTCATTTTTCATTAAGACCACATCGGCCGTTTCCAGCGCGACATCTGTACCTTCTCCCATCGCGACACCGACATCAGCTTCAGCAAGAGCGGGGGCATCATTGATGCCGTCACCGACCATAGCGACATGAGAGAAATGTTCTTTTAAAGTTTTGATTTACTGGAGTTTTTGGTCAGGCATACACTCCGCAATATAGTTATCCATTCCCACTTCTTCAGCAATGGCTTTTGCTGTTCGATCATTGTCACCTGTCAACATCATGGTGTAAATTTCATGCGCCCTTAAGGTTGAAATCGCTTCTTTCGCTTCTTTTCGAACCGTATCTTTCAAGGCGAAGAGGGCGACGATTTGCTCACTCTTTGCTACGAAAATCACAGTCTTTCCTTCCGAGGCCAGTACTTCCGCGTAGTTATGTTTGTACGCTGTTGCTGCTTCTTTCCCAACGAAATCGGCTTTTCCGACTTTCCACTCTTCGTTCTCATATTGCCCACTTACACCCATACCGCTATGATCTTTGACGCTTTCAACTGTAGAAAAAGCACAGTCATTTTCCTTTGCATACTTTACTATCGCTTGAGCGAGAGGGTGGTTGGATTCGTTTTCAATGGAAGAAACGATCGAAAGAATGGAATGTTCCATGCCCAATTCTAACGGAAGAAAGTCAGTGACTTCCGGCTCTCCTTTTGTAAGCGTCCCCGTTTTATCAAAAGCGATTGCTTTTAGATGAGAGAGGTGTTCAAGGTGTACGCCCCCCTTGAACAAAATCCCATGGCGGGCCCCTTTGGATATGGCTGACAATGTTGCAGGCATGATGGAAGCGACAAGGGCACATGGAGATGCGACGACAAGGAGAATCATGGCCCGGTAAATCGTTTCCATCCATGACCACCCGAATAGAAAGTGTGGGAGAAATAACATAAGGCCTACGACGGCCAATACAATTTTTACATACGTACTTTCGAACCTCTCAATAAACAATTGTGAGGGGGATTTTTCACTTTGAGCATTTTGTACCATGGTAATGATTTTTTGAAAAAGGGTTTCATTCGACGCTTTGGTGACAGAGACGACAAGACTGCCGTCAACGTTCATTGTTCCTGCGAAAACTTCTCCTGTTTCACTCTTGCTAACCGGGAGAGATTCACCGGTAATGGCACTTTCATTTAAGGTGGAACTCCCTTTTACAATCCTTCCATCTGCAGGGACACGCTCCCCGGGTTTGATTAATATTTGATCGCCGATCTGAAGCGTCTTTACAGGTACCCATTCATACCCGGAATTTGTAATAAGAAAGGCCTCTTCCGGCTGCAAACTCATCAACGAAGAGATCTCTTTATGGCTTTTGTTCATCGTATATGTTTCCAGAGCTCCGCTTAGAGCAAAGATGAAGATGAGGATGGCTCCTTCTGTCCAGTATCCAATGGAAGCAGAGCCGATAGCGGCTAGAATCATGAGCAATTCTACATTGAGTGACTTTTCTTTTACAGTTTCTTCTAACCCTTCTTTGGCTTTAGCAAAACCACCAATGAGGAAGGCCGTCAAATATAAACTGATATAGAGAGAAGGTGCCCAATGGTGCTCGCCATACCACGCTAGTAAGATAAGCATTCCACTGCTTATGGCTGCGATTAATTCAGCATGTTCCTTAAGGGTAGAAACCGATGGTAATTTCCACCACTTCATGGAAGATAAGGTTCTTGAATGATTCATGCAATTTTCAACTCCTTTTGTTAATTGAGAATGAAAGTCAATTAATACAGAGAAAAAAGGTGTTTATTTAAAATTATTTTAATTTAATATATATTATTATGATATCACGAAAAGGTGAGAATACAAGTGGAAATAATGGAATATGTAAAAAAGAAACCAGGCAGTTGATATTACAGGTGTCAAGTTGCTATATTAGACAGGTGCAAAAAAATATGGAAGGTGGAAAAACGAATGCGCAAAGGTCTTTTATTCATACTTATGCTTATGCTTGCCGGATTCCTCGCTGCTTGTGGTTCAAGTGATGAAGGAGAAAGCAGTTCAGATAGCAATGGAAGCGAAGGAGCTTCCGATAGCAAATGGAGCGAAATTCAAGAAAAAGGGGAGATTGTTGTTGGTACTTCCGGTACTCTTTTCCCCGCTTCTTATTATCCAGAAGACTCTGATGAAATGACTGGTTATGATGTAGAAATCATGAGAGAGGTGGCGGATCGCCTCGGTCTTGAATTGAAATTTGAAGAATATGGAGTCGACGGACTTCTTTCTGCCATCAACAGTGGCCGTATTGATGCAGTGATCAACGACATGGAAGTAACGAAAGCTCGGCAGGAACAGTTTACGTTTAGTGAACCATATAAATATTCTTATTCCACAATGATTGTCCGTGAGTCTGACTTATCTGGAATTGAGAAATTGGAAGATCTCGAAGGGAAAAAACATGGTGGTGGAGCGACTACGGTGTTCTCCCAAATTGCTGAACACTTTGGTGCAGAGACGAAAACATACGGTAATGTAACAAATGATGTTTATTTACGCGATGTTGAAAGTGGGAGAACAGATTTCATTATCAATGATTATTACTTGCAGTCCCTTGCATTAAAAGCACTGCCTAATATTGAAGTTCAGTTACATCCGGACTTGAAGTTCCATCCGACGAACTCAGCCATTGTTATGCCCAATGACGCATCTCAAATGAAAGAGGAAATCGATGCTGTGCTACAAGAAATGCGGGAAGATGGAACCCTTACGAAGCTTTCTGAAGAGTTCTTCGGTGGCAAGGATGCTTCGAAAAAGCCAGATGCAGATATCCGTGAAATCGAAGGTCTAGACCTGTAAGGAGATCCTTATGTTAGGTATCGAAATAAACGAGATTCAATTCGAAAAGCTTTTCAACGCAGAGCGTGCCTGGGAGAATCTTCCTTTTATTCTTGAAGGTGTGCCCCTGACCTTGCTGGTCGCTTTGAGTGGTATGCTGCTCGGGCTCGTTCTTGGGTTCTTTTTAGCACTTGCGAGAGGATCGGATTTTGTCTGGCTCAGATGGCCGGCCCGATTTTATATTTCTTTTATGCGAGGTACCCCAATCCTCGTGTATTTATTCGTTTTGTATTTCGGACTTCCTGTTGTAGGAATAAAAATGCCGGCAACCGTAGCGGCGATCATCGGATTCGGAACAAACAGTGCAGCGTATATTGCAGAAATCAATCGAGCTTCTCTGAACAGTGTTCCGAATGGTCAATGGGAATCATCCCGCGCGCTCGGTTTTACGTATTGGCAGACAATAAGAAGAATCATCATGCCTCAGGCAACGAGAATTGCCATCCCGCCGCTTGGGAATGTCTTTCTTGATTTGCTGAAAGCCACATCACTTGCTGCCATGATCTCTGTACCTGAGATCTTGAACAAAGCACAAATCGCAGCAGGGCGAACAGTCGATTCGATGACGATGTATATTACAGCAGCCCTTGTGTATTGGCCGCTTACCATGATTTTTTCGGCTCTTCAAGATTATTTGGAGAAGCGCCACAACCGATATCTATAAATGATGAAGCCAGAGCTTTTCATTCAGCTCTGGCTTTTTTTTGTCTTTACGTATCATTTCAAATATGGCAACTGCTCAACGTGAACAGCAACGAACTCTAGTAAGTCATACCCGGGACCATTCTGATTATTAGATGTAAAAGAGGAATCTTGTACCTGGTACGGAAATGAAAAATGGTCTTGATTCGGAACGGATCCTCCTTTATGATGGACCTTGTGCATTTAAATCGTAACGATTATTGATTAGCATGTGTTTCAAAAAGGGATTGCTATAATTCAGACCTTTTTACTTTAACGTACGTATCCATTATAATTTAATTCGTAATGATTATTATTTCGAGAGGGATTGACCATGGAAAATCGAACAATTGTAAAGTTAAAAAATGTTTCTTTTAAATATGATAGAGAATGGGTGGTCAAAGACGTGAACTTGGACATTCAATCCGGCCAGTTCCTCGGTCTTGTCGGCCCGAATGGTTCAGGGAAGTCCACATTGATTAAATTGATGCTGGGTCTTGTTAAGCCGGACCATGGTTCCATTCGTTTATTCGGTCAAACCTTAAAGCACTATCAGGATTGGCAGGAAATTGGATTCGTTTCACAGAAAGCGAATAGTTTTAATTCTGGTTTCCCTGCGACTGTAATCGAAGTTGTGAAGACCGGGCTGGTCTCCCGTATCGGAGCATTTAAGTTTTTCAATAAAAAACATAAAGAGAAAGCTTTAGAAGCTTTGAGAGTCGTAGAGATGGAGGAATATGCCTATTCCAATATCGGAGAATTATCCGGAGGACAGCAGCAGCGTGTGTTTATCGCAAGGGCTTTAGTGAGTGATCCTTCCTTATTAATTCTTGATGAGCCGACGGTCGGGGTAGATGCGAAGCACGTAACCGAGTTCTATGATTTGCTTGGTAAACTGAATAAAGAGCAGGGAATTACCCTCTTGATGGTCACTCACGATATCGGGACGATTACCGATCATGCGTCACACGTCATTTGTATGAATAAAACGGTTCATTTCCACGGAGCTTCAGAGGAATATAAGGAGTTCAGTGAAGAGGACCTTAATCAGCTCTATGGTCATTCTGTTCAGCAGCTGACCCATAATCACACGCATCATGAGGTGAACCACAATGATTAATAGCTTTCTTCAATATGAATTTTTACAAAACGCCGCTATAACAGGAATCTTAATCGGAATTGTTGCTCCATTATTGGGAGTGTTCATTGTGGTCAGACGCTTGTCGTTAATTGCGGATGCCTTATCCCACATCACGCTAACAGGGATTGCCGCAAGTCTTTTGCTTGAAAAAAGAGTGACCTCTGTCAATGACTGGAATCCGATTTATATGGGAATGGCCTTTTCCGTGTTCGGAGCGATTTTAATTGAACGGCTTCGAAAAGTGTATAAACACTATGAAGAACTTGCTATACCGATTATTCTTTCTGGCGGAATCGGTGTCGGTGTGATTCTCATTTCTCTGGCAGACGGTTTTAATACGGATTTATTCAGTTATTTATTCGGAAGTGTAACCGCCGTCAGCCGTGATAGCATGTGGACAGTGCTTGTGATTACCTCTATTGTTATTCTCATTGTTATTTTGTTCTATAAGGAACTTTTCGTCCTTTCCTTTGACGAGGAGCATGCGTCTGTGTCAGGTGTAAATGGAAGATGGATTCATTTGTTGTTTATCGTCATGGTCGCACTGGTCATCGCATCCTCTATGCAGGTAGTGGGGATTTTACTTGTATCGGCTTTAATGACTTTACCAGTGGCATCGGCGATCCGAATTGCCAAAAGCTTCAAGCAGACAATTGGTCTATCCATCGCTTTTGGTGAAACCTCTGTACTGATAGGCCTTGTTTCATCCTATCATCTCAGTGTACCTCCAGGAGGGACGATCGTAGTCACAGCTATTTTGATTTTAATTATGTCGATTCTTTACAAACGAGTTCGATCTCAACAATGGATAAAGGGTGAAGCATAATGAACATAGAGACAGCTTTGAAGAGGTTGAAGGAAAAAGGGTATAAAAGGACAAAGCAGCGTGAGCGCATCTTAGAAATCTTTGTGAAACAAGACCAATATATTGCTGCAAAAGAAATCTTAAAAGAAATTCAAAATGATTTCCCTGGTGTAAGTTATGATACGATTTATCGAAATCTTTATATGCTGACAGATGTTGATATTTTAGAAGCTACAGAGCTTGGGGGAGAAAAGCATTTTCGTTTAGGTTGTGATACGCATGGACATCATCATCATTTCATTTGTACCACGTGCGGAAAAACAAAATCGATTGAATTCTGCCCGATGGATAGTATTAATGAGAACTTGAACGGATATGATGTGGAAAACCACAAGTTCGAAATATATGGTAAATGTCCGCAATGCCATTGACCTGTGCACGAGTATGAAAAGACACCTGCGTGTAGAACGCGGGTATCTTTTTTTGTGTGTTACAAAAAGTAATGGTTACTGTTTACAAAGTGTAACGGTTACGATATAATCTTTTTGGGAAGATGAGGAGGTCTACGAATGAAAAAACTAGCAATCTTACTATCTTTTATACTTATCATTCTTGTGGTTACTGCTTGTGGAAATGAAGAGACGACAACCGAGCAGAATAACGAAACAGAAAGTGAAGATAACGGAGCACTACGTGTTTATACAACGGTTTATCCTATACAGTTTTTCACTGAACAAATTGGTGGAGAGACGGTAAACGTACAATCTATTCTGCCTCCGGGTTCAGACGCACACACTTATGAGCCAACAACCAAGGAAATGGTGAAAATGGCAGGAGCAGATCTTTTTGTTTATAATGGCGCTGGTTTAGAAGGCTATGCAAAGAAAATTTCTGAATCTATTGAGCCAGAGGGTGTTGAAATCCTGGAAGCTGCAGCAGATATTGACCTGAAAGAACATGTTCATAATCATGGAGAAGATGAGCAGGCGCATGAAGAAGATGAGCATGCTAAAGAAGAAGATACGCATGAAGAAGATGAACATGCCAATGCAGAAGATAGTCATGAAGGGCACGATCATGGTGAAATGGACCCTCACGTTTGGTTAGATCCCGTACGAGCAGCACAAATGGCAGAAGGTATCAAAAGTCAGTTGATCAAAATGAATCCAGAGCAGGAAGAGCTTTATGAAGAAAATTATAAAGAACTACAAGCGAAATTGATGGATTTAGATGAGGAGTTTCATGAGGGTGTAGAATCTCAGGCTAAAAGCAAAGTGATTGTTTCCCATGCCGCTTATGGTTACTGGGAAGAGGCTTATGGAATTGAACAGATTGCAGTATCCGGACTAAGCCCGACAAATGAGCCCTCTCAGAAAGACCTTGAAAATATCGTTCAAGTCGCCGAGTCAAATCATCTTGAGTATGTTGTCTTCGAACAGAATATTACTCCGAAAGTTTCAGAAGTGATCCAAAATGAAATTGGAGCCGAAGCGCTTCGTTTCCACAACCTGTCTGTTCTAACAGAAGATAATGTGGAGAACGATGAAGACTACTTTACGTTGATGGAACAAAACCTTGATGTATTGACTCAAGCCTTATCTGAATAAACAAAAGCTGCGGACAAAACGTCCGCAGCTTTTTTCATTCACCATTATAAAATATAGAAGCATCTGTTTCACGACACTTGATCAAGAGACAAGTATTAAGTGTGTTGGAATGCTGCAGCATCTGGATCTTTTTTGTACACGGTAGCTGCAAAAACTATAATTAAGAGGGTAACAATGACGTAGAAAAACGATAGGTTCGGCCAAAGGTCCAAGAAAAAACCGGACAAGAAAGGTCCTAGAATACTCCCGACACTAAATGCCATGCCACATAAAATGTTACCAGCTGGAAGGAGGTCCTTTGGGAGCAAGTCTGTCATGAATGAAATACCTAAAGAGAATAAGGAACCGACGAATAAACCGCCTAGTGCGAAAGTGGCGAAAAGAGCGATTACAGAGCTTTCGAACAGAGCTGCGGCAAGGAAGGCAATGATTCCCCCAGCTACAACAGTCAAAATGACTTTCTTTCTTCCGATCCGATCACTTAACGCACCTAATGGAATTTGAGAAAATAAACTTGCTGCAGCAAAGCACGGAATAATCAAGGATAATAAGTTCACATCATGTCCAATCCTCATCCCATAAACAGGGAAGATTCCATGCAGGGTTGCTTCAAGAAATCCATAGGCCAGAGGTGGTAAAAAAGCAACCCAGGCAAGTCGGATGGCTTTGGCAAACCTTTTGATTGAACTTGTTCCATAGGCTGTGGTAAGGTCTTTTTCAGGTGTTTCATTTCTAACCCAAATCATGAATAACCAGACAATTAAACTTAACGATGAAGAAATGATGAAAGGTACATAGATACCGAAAGCCAACAGGTTAGTCATTAACGGTCCAAGCGTAAAGCCTACACTGAAAAATAAGCCGTAATAAGCAATACTTCGACCACGGTTGTGTTTTTCAGCTGTGGCTGTGATCCACGTTTGAGTTCCAAAGTGAAGAATTTGGTCACCGATCCCAATGGTGACCCTTAAAATGAACCAGAACCATAGCGCCTGCCAAAACGGAAATAAGGCAAGAGATACAATAACCAAGGCCCCTCCGAACATAATCATTGGTTTATAACCAACTCGCTGCAGTGGTCTTTCCATGAAAGGGGAGGAAATTAAAATTCCTATGTAAAGCCCCGTAGCATGCAGTCCATTGATAGAAGAAGAAATGCCGTTCTGTTCAAGGATGACAGCAATCAATGGAAGGAGCATACCTTGGGAAAACCCAGAGATGGTTACGAGACCTATCAAGATCCAGAATCTTGTTTGTTTGGATACCATAAGCTTACGGCCCCCTTTTTTTCATACTTCCTTATCGTATAAGAAAGCGATAGGAGGGGACAAGTTTTTCTTTCTCATAAGAAGGTTATTTCCTTACTGAAAACGGTTATTATAAAACTAAAGGCGCAGTATATTGTCAAAGGAGTGAATGAATTATGGACTTTTACTTAAAAGAAAATGGTGTTCGCACGTCATTTGATTACGGGCAATTGAACATTTCAGGTGATGAGACGTTCGGTTTCCGCCCTTATCAGCTTATGGTTGCATCTATTGCAGGTTGCAGCATCGGGGTTTTCAGAAAGATCCTGGATAAACAACGGACGGACTATGAGGATATTAAAGTGACGGCTGAGGTCGAGAGGAATCCTGATGAAGCCAATCGTATTGAGAAAATTCACCTTCATTATGTTATTAAAGGGTATCACTTGAACCAGGATAAGTTGTTGAAGAACCTGGATATTTCTCAGAAAAATTGTTCTATGGTTCAATCGGTTCAAAATAGTATAGAAGTGGAAGAAACGCTTGAGTGCATTCATCTAAGCAAGTAAAATGAAAGAGCCTTATCCTAAATTTGGATAAGCGCTCTTTTTTTGTGCATGATTCTCTAGCGTATAAGCTCCCGTTTGTGGATGACTCAGTTTCGAGGCTTTTGTTGAGTAGGTGGGGACGGAGGGGAATAGAGCGAGTAGCTTCCCGACCACCACAACGCTAACAAGGCAACGAACCTCGGAAAAATCTCGAAACTGAGTCTTCCGCAATCCTGCCATATAGTGAAATAAATGTTGAAATGCCAACAGCTATGTCTGGCATTATCATTACATAAAGAAAGAGGAGAGAGATGGAATGAGGAATATTTTTATTAAAGCTTTCTTTTATCTTATAGGGTTGATCATCATTTCCCTTGGGATTACATTGACGATCAAATCAGATCTCGGAGCTGGTGCGTGGGATGCTGTGAATGTCGGCCTGTCTGAGACCATCGGTTTTACTGTGGGTAGCTGGGTCATTATGATCGGTGCTATGCTGATTTTTACAAACGCAATTATTGCAAAAGAAAAACCGGATTTATTGGCTGTTATTACAATCTTCGTCATTGGACAATTCATTGATTTCTGGATGTTATCCGTATTTGATACGTTCAGGCTCGCGTCTTTCTGGGTTCAATTGACGGTGCTGGTAGGTGGAATTGCCATTATTGCCTTTGGGGTTTCTTTATACTTACAACCGAAGTTTTCTTTGAACCCCATCGATGGATTCATGGTTGCTTTACAGAAGAGGTTCGGTTTTAGTTTACGAACAGCGAAAACGTTGACGGAAGTTTTTGCGCTTGTCCTTGCGGTCGCACTGGGAGGGCCGATTGGAATCGGTACCGTCATTATTATTGTCTTGATTGGACCTTTCATTCAGTTTTTCGATGGGAAGGCGAACCACGCCATGAACAAGATGCTTTCGTGATTCCTTGTGTATAGTCCGGGCCATTTTTCACAAAATATAAAAAAAGAAAGGTGGCCCATGATGTGAAAAGAAAATGGTTAGGACTGATCATATTTATTGGGATCTTCATGTTCATCAGTGCTGGATCGATATCAGCTGAAAATAAGAAAGCAGAAAAAGAAAGTGCGATTCCGAATCATGTGCTGAACATATCTAAAGACAACACGTATCCGAATTCGACAGATGATCAAGAGTTGTTGGAAGCGGAAGAAATTACGAAAGAATTGATGGAAGATACGGAGGTTCGAGTGACGAACCCGCAATTGATTGAGATGTTGAATGAAACGTCATTGAAACCATCTCCGTTCGCCATTGGTTACAGAGGCGAGATTTTTTTAGGACGATGGCCGCTTGCTTACGAATCCAAAGAAACGAATATCAATTGGGAATACCAAGAGATTAATACGAATGAATACAGCAACCATGGTGGAAAGCAGACAGAAAAGCTAAGTTATGTACAAAAAGAAGAAAAGCAGATCAAAGGTGGTTTGACTTCAAGAATCAGTCACAGCGACCAAATGATGAAGCTGATTCTGCTAGAAGCACAAAAAAATACCAAGCTTCCACTTTCCTTCAACACTGTTATTGGTAAAGGGACTAAGCAAAACAATACCTATGGTGTACCAACGAACAAAGTAGGGATTCTGCATGCTTATGCACCAGCTGTCAATGAAAAAGGGGAAGTGACGTTTGGTGATGTGTACATTCAGCTCAAAGGTTCGAAAAAAACGTTGAACGTTAAAAACGTCACGAGGCAAGGAATCGGGGCATGGATCCCGATCCAAGATCACGTGAGCTTTTCATTTGAAGTGAAGTGATGGTCCTCGGAACGAGATGAGTTCAATTTAACGCGCTGTTCTGCCATGAAGATATTGTTATCAAACAATTCTTCAGCAAGAATGAGGCGCGTTTTTTTTGCTGCCGTCCAGTAGACTAAGTCATTGACCACAGCGACGACTGTATATTCATATCCACGGTGTTCATGGTTCAAAGAGGACATGCCATACACTTGGTAAGGTTCATAAGGCTTATCCGTTAAATCTTTCTTCAGGTACTCATGCAATTCCTCATTTAAACGCTCACAGGCTTTTTCTAAGACTTGGTACGCTTGTTTAGGGTCTTGGTGAAAACTTGTGGTCACTTTTTCAATGACGCGCATATATTCAAAGTTGTAGTTTTCAATGGTGTTGATTTGACCATTACTGATGGTCAGTAACTTCCCACTCCATTGTCGTACCTTTAAGAAGCGGAGGCCAATGTCCTCAACTGTCCCGTGGAAGGTGTTGTTGACCGAAATGAAGTCCCCCTTATGAAGCTGCTTTTCATATAAAAGGAACAGGCCGGCAAAAAAGTCTTTGATCAGACTTTGTGCGCCAAAACCTACAATAATCCCGATGACTCCAGCGCCTGCAAGTAATCTTTCAATGGAAGTGAATTCATCAAGCACGACAAGAATGAACCCGATGAGTGCCGTGTAACTGATTATGGAATTGAGCATAGATTCCAGTGTGTTTTCTTTTCTTTCCTCAATGAAGTCCGTTTTTTTGAAAAACGTATGAATGACTTTACGGAGAATGAGGACAACTACAAAAAGGATAGCTGCAATTAATAAAAGTCTTATGATGGGGTTTTCTTGCAGGTAAGCATTAAACTCATTTAATGACATGAATTCGTCCTCCTATATGTTCTATCAAGCATTATAGCATTAGTGGGGGATGGATTTCTTCTTTGTGGACAGGCTGGTTGACATGTACTATGATAGACGTGGCCAAAACGTGAAAGTGTGAAGAAAAGAGGTGCAGAGGAATGTCACAACAAGAACGGATTGAAGATCTGAAGGTGCGCCTGGCGGATTTTATGGGACGTATTGAAAAGTTAGACCCGGAAGAAACTTCTGTTGAAGATATCGATCGCCTCATTTCCATGTTGGAAGACCTTGAAAAGAACATGGAATAAGTGGATTGTCAGAATTGACTCTCAATTTTTTGAGGGTTGATTTTTTTACGTTTGTGCTTTATCATGATAAATCGTTAATGCATGAAAAGAATTGAGAGGAGAATGTTTTATGGCATGGGCAGTTGTTGTCTCTGTCCTGGTAATGACAATCTTAAGCTTATTACGAGTGAATGTCATTATCGCTATTCTTGCCGCAGGTTTGACCGCAGGACTCATGAACGGGGAGACACTAGTGAGTTCATTGGAACTGCTCGTCGGCGGTATGGGCGAACAGGCAAGCGTGGCGCTTAGTTATATATTGTTAGGAGCATTTGCGGTAGCGATCAGCTATTCTGGGATCACTTCACTGCTGATTGGTTATCTGCTTCGGGTTTTGAGGGATAAACGAACGATGATGGTACTTGTGATCGCATTTGTAGCGAGCTTGTCCCAAAATGTTATCCCTGTACACATTGCTTTTATTCCTATTTTAATACCACCATTACTAAAGTTATTTGATGAAATGAAATTGGACCGACGGGCTGTTGCTGCAGCGTTGACCTTTGGTTTGAAGGCTCCTTATGTGATGCTGCCAATCGGTTTTGGATACATTTTCCATGAAACGATTCAGTCATCCATGAGCACTAGTGGAATCGACCTTGGCATTGGTTCGATCGCTCAATCTTTGATCATTCCAGGTTCAGGTATGATTGTCGGTCTTTTGATTGCCATTTTTATTACGTATCGGAAAAAACGTGATCTGCCGAATGTGAATACAGAAGGAGACGGGGTTGATGTCGAAAGAGTACAATCGACTAAATTTAACCTTAATCATTTCTGGACGCTCGTAGCAATCGTAGTTACCCTGGTGATCCAAGCGGTATGGCAGAACCTTATTCTAGCTGCACTCGCAGGAATTATCCTGATGTTCATCTTCCGCGTTGTCCCTTATAACAAAGGAGACAAAGTTGTGAATGAAGGAATCGGTATGATGGGCTTTATCGCGTTTGTTATGTTAGTAGCAGCAGGTTATGCAAACGTACTGACGGAAACAGAGTCTGTATCAGCTCTTGTAGAAGTCAGTTCTGATTATCTTGGTAATAATAAGGCCTTCATCGCATTTTTACTGTTACTCGTCGGGTTGATTGTCACGATGGGAATAGGTTCTTCTTTTGCCACCATTCCGATTTTGGCGGCACTTTTCGTACCTATTTGTTTGTCAGCCGGATTCTCACCGATGGCTACAGCTGCACTAATTGGAACGGCTGGAGCATTGGGTGATGCTGGTTCTCCTGCGTCTGATAGTACACTTGGACCAACATCCGGACTGAATGCAGATGGAAAGCACAATCACATTTGGGATACATGTGTTCCGACATTCTTACACTTTAATATTCCACTGTTCATCTTCGGTTGGGCAGCTTCCCTATTTTTATAAAAGGCATGTGGGTAATTTTCCCACTTGCCTTTTTTTATATTCACGGGATGTCCACACATACTAAGAAAAAAGTGAGTGGTACGTTATGTGGAAAAGAACATTCGCCCTATTGCTGGCGTTAATTCTCTTGATTTTGCCAAACCAGACATTGGCTGAGGGCTGGGGTTTCAGTAAGAAAAAGGATGGTTCCGTCCCTGACGTTGGGCGGTATGGTCCAATGATTGAGAAGTTTGATGGTTTTTATGCAGATCCTTCCGGTGACCCGATTGTGTATTTGACCTTTGATAACGGCTATGAACAGGGGTACACCGGTCAAGTACTCGACGTGTTGAAGGAAAAAGATGTACCCGCCACTTTTTTTGTTACCGGTCATTATATCGAAAGCGCACCGGAACTGCTAAAGCGAATGGCGAAAGAAGGGCACTTGATTGGGAATCATTCCTGGAGCCATCCTGACTTTACAAAAGTATCGAAAGAGAAAATGAAGCAGGAGTTAGAAAGAGTGGACCAGGCTGTCAAAGAGTTGACCGATCAGGAAATAATGACATTCGTCCGTCCACCACGGGGAACTTTTAATGAGAAAACTTTAGAGTGGGCAAAAGAATTCGGATATACCCATGCCTTTTGGTCTCTTGCCTTTGTGGACTGGGAAACAGACAAACAACGCGGCTGGGAATATGCGTATAGAAGTGTCATCGATCAAATTCATCCAGGTGCTGTCATCCTTCTACACACCGTTTCTCAAGATAATGCTGAAGCCTTGTCTCAACTTATTGATGAACTACGTAAAAGAGGGTATCGTTTTGGAAGTTTAAATGATCTTATGATCAAACAAATGGTTCCTGCTCCTGTTTGGGGACTTTGAGTTCAGACCACTGCACATTCCGTGTAGTGGTTTTTCTACTTACATAGTAGGTGCGGAAGATCATTGATTAGAAACGTGCCGAACTTAATTAAACCTCATCTATTCGTTGAATCCTCAACCTATATAAGCGATCCGTTTGTCCGACCCACTCAGACAAGAGTCCCGAAGCGGGCTCCTCAAGAAAAAGGACATGTTAAAATCGAAAGAGCAGACCCGAAATAAGAATCTTTGTAGGTGGACACATGTAAGTGGATGTAGAAGAATGTTTGAAAAGGAATGAAGATGGAAATGAGTAAAAGAGGGCATTAGGGCATAGTTCCCATTCTTAACAAATTATAAACAAATCGTCCGACAAAAGGGAGGAAAAACAGTTTGTGGAAAGAAAAGTTTAAAGCAACCACTTTTTATGATTTTGATTACACATTGCTTCGATGGGCGTTTGACCCTCTGACCAACCTAAACCGGGAAGAGCGTTGGGTTGATGTTCCAGTAAAGCTAGGAGGAAACCACCACATTGTCCGTGTCCAGGGACTCGGCACAACCGCTGATCCTTCTTTTGAAGTGTCGAGTGACAGTGAGGAAGATAAAGAAGCGCTGCTCTCTCACATATCTGATTTATTTCAATGGCATATAGATATAGAAAAAGTGCATCACCACTTCTTGGATACAAGTTTGAAAACAATGTTCCAAGCACATCCAGGTACACCGATTGTGAAAGACTTTCATCTCTATGACTGTTTGATGAAAGTCATCATCCACCAGCAGTTGAATATGAAATTCGCTTATACGTTGAGTACCCGGTTTGTAGAAACGTTGGGAACGAAAAAGAAGGGGGTATGGTTTTACCCAGATCCTGAAACTGTAGCCGAAACCCCTTATGAAACGTTGAGAGAATTGCAATTCAGCCAGCGAAAAGCAGAATATGTCATTGATACATCCCGTTTGATTGTGGATGGGAAACTCCATTTGGAAACATTAGCGAATGAATCAGATGAAGAGATTATGAAACAACTGGTTAAAGTTAGAGGGATTGGGCCTTGGACGGCAGAAAACTGGATGATGTTCGGTGTTGGTCGGCCGAACCTTTTTCCAAAAGCCGATATTGGTATCCAAAATGCGTTAAAGTTTTATTTCGACTTGGACACTAAACCGACATACGAGCAAATGGAGCACTGGAGTAAGGAATGGGAGCCTTATTTGAGTTATGCTTCCTTAACGCTCTGGAGAAGTATCGAAGGATGAAATGAAGCAAGAAAATGGTCATAAACTTGTCTTCTATCTCATAATTTGTAGTAATTAGAAAAATAATAGGTTAATTTTTTTGAAAATATACAAAATTGTCAAGGCTTACGTTATAATGATAACCATATTGGAAAATATTGAACGGCAAAAAGGAAAGAGGTCTTAATATTGGTAATTAGAGAGAGGTATTCTGACCAAGTGCATAGCGGCGAAATTTTGGATGTTTTAAGTTTGAATGGTACACCTGCATGTTTACTGGATTTGCGTTTACAAACAGTTACGCTAAATCAGCAAATGCAAGGAACACTTCAACTGCAAGAGCCGGACATGTCGTTCTCTCAATGGATCCACAGTTTTGGCCATACTGGACAGCAACGCCTTCAAAAGGTTTTGCATAATCTCCTGACGGATGGTCTCAGAGAATCGTCTGTCCAGTTGACAGATACGAACAAACATAAATATCAATGCAAAATGGTTCACCTGACGAATGGTCAAATTGCTTTTTCCTTGAAAAGTATAAAGGATCCGGTCGATGGTCCTGCTTCTATGACTCTCTCATCGAATAAGCAAGAAGAAGCCACTTTATCATTGAATCAATCTGTTGGATATCAAAACCACCGGAATATGATACAAATGTTTGGGGCGGAGTCTTCCCCTATGAAAAAAAGAATGATGCATCTAGTCGATAAATTCCCACACGGCCTAGCATTAATCAATCACAACTGGGAAGTCACGTATGCCAATCCAAAAATGGAAGAAATGACAGAGGTTCCGTTCTTACAAAACTACTTTAAGAAGTTATGGGATATCTTTCCGATTCGTGAACACTATTATTTCTTTCAACAGTATTTAAGAGCGATGGAAACTCAGGAGACCGTAGAGTTTGAAGGTTACCTTAAGAAAACAAATACAGATGTCCAGGTTACGGTTCATCCTACTGAGATGGGAATAACTGTCTTCCTTCAGGACATAACAGAATATAAAAATCAATTAAAAGCATTGAGAGCGTCAGAAGAAAGGTTTGCATTACTTGCAAATAATATTAAAGACGTCTTTTGGATCAGCGAGCCTGACTTTAAGGAACTGCATTATGTAAGTCCAGCTTTTCAGGAGATGTTCGGAATCTCCCGTCGGGAAGCTTTCCTCGATCCGAATTTGTTGATGGAGCATGTTCATGAAGCAGACCGTGCTTCTTTAAGAACAGCTCTAGACGAAATGGCAAAGAAAGAAAGTGAAGTTGAATACCGTCTTTTAGGCTCTAAAGGAGAAACGAAATGGATTCGTACAAAAGGCTTTCCGGTTGATTATTATGGAAATTCTTATGTTCTTGGTATTCATGAGGATGTCACGGAATACAAAGAAATGTTAGAGCTTAAAGAGAAATCGCAGCAGCTATCAACGATCACGCAAATGTCTGCGGGGATTGCACATGAAATTAAAAACCCGTTGACTGCGATTAAAGGCTTTCTGCAAATTGGAGCAGCTAATCCTGAATTGAGGGATAACTATCAGGAAATCATTCTTGACGAAGTCAATCGTATCGAAGCCATCGTCCAGGACTTCATGATGTTATCCAAGCCGAAATCATCCATTCAACTTGAGCAGATCGACCCCGAACAACTGGTTTCCTATGTGTTAAGGCTGTTGGAACCTGAAGCGAACGAAAAGCAAATCTATCTTCTCTTTGATTGTGCTCCTATACAAGACAAGTTCGAAACAGAACCGAAGCGGTTGAATCAAATTCTTATCAACCTTGTCAAAAATGCCATCGATGCTGTAGACCTAGGGGGGAGAGGTTCGTGTAAGCATACAAATGTCCAGCTCTAACCTAACGCTTTCCGTTAGAGATAATGGACCTGGATTAACTCCACAAGAGCTTGCCAAAATTGGAGAACCTTTCTTTACAACTAAAGAAAAAGGAACCGGTTTAGGAGTGATGGTCACCAAGAAGATCGTCTCAGACCTGAATGGAGAAATATCATACGAAAGTCAGAAGGGTAGCGGTACAAAGGTTACCGTTACGTTACCAAAATAGAAATCATTGAAGATCATCATCCATTAGGGATGATGATTTTTTTGTCTGCTTTATTAGTGAGGGAGGAGAAATAGATAGGATTTTCGACAAATTAGACCTAACGGAAACCTTATCTGTGAATGAAACCTTAATTGTTTTGGTGTGAGGAATCATCAAATTTTGAAATTTCAGCCTTTGGAAGCCTGTAGTTATTAGAAAATTCTACGTTCAATCGCTTACAAAAAATAAAATATATTTTTACAAACAAAGCTGTTTACAAACGTATTTATGGGCTCTATAATCCCGATTGTACTACAATTTTGTTCGACAAATTCTACCTTATTTCCACATAAAAAAGGAGGCTTTCTGATGCTGAAAAAAGTATGGTCTTTTCTGTTGATGAACTTAGGTGCGCTCGGGGTAGCCATCAACGTCCATTTTTTCCTATCACCAAACGATCTTGCCACAGGAGGAGTTAGTGGTGCGTCAATCGTACTGAATAAAGTCATTCCTGATCTTTCATTAGGAATGATCATGATCATCTTAAACATCATACTCTTTATTGTCGGTTTTATATTCTTGGGCTTTCAATTTGGTTTGAAGACCATTTATGCAAGCTTTGCTCTGTCCTTTATGGTATGGGGACTAGAAGCATTTTTTCCGATGCAGGAACCTTTAAGTAATGACCTTCTCATTCAATTGATCATGGGCCAAATTATCGCCGCATCAGGAATGGCGCTTGTATTTCATCAGGGAGCCTCTACCGGCGGTACAGATATCCTTGCTATGATTTTGAATAAATTCTTTTCTATTGAAGTCGGAAAAGGTGTCTTGTTCTCTGATATTGCGATTGCAACATCATCCATTTTCCTATTCGGACCAACTGTAGGAATGTATGCGTTTTTCGGTGTCATTCTGAATGGTCTAGTTATTGATTATATGCTGCAACAGTTTGAAGACAATAAAGAAATCGTTATTATTAGTCGTGAAAGTGAACAAGTCCGTTATTTCATCGTCAATCAGCTCGGACGAGGGGCTACGATCCACCAGGCAAAAGGAGCTTTTAATCAAGAAGACAAAGAAGTCATTACAACGATACTAAGCCGCAAAGACTACACGCGTTTGAAAAAATATATGACAGCGATAGATGAACAGGCTTTCATTACGGTCCACTCGATGAATGAAATTCTCGGTGAAAACTTTAAACGCTTGGCTTAAAAGGTGGGATAACATCCAGAACCGCACGTTTACAGATACGCTCAATGAGCGTCAATCCAGAACGGATGACGTATATGAATACTTGAAGAACCATATCTTGTTTCGCCATCTATCTCCAGGTACCCAGCTTGTTGAAAACATGATCGGGAAAGAATTACAGGTTTCACGAACCCCCATCAGGAATGCAATGAAAAAGCTGGAAGATGAAGGGTTAGTCAAGATCTACTCAAATCGTGGTGCCTTCGTTGTTGAACCTACGCTTGATGAAATAAAGCAAGCCTTTGACATGAGGCGTCATTTAGAGAAAATGACTCTTGAACAAATCTATGACCAGATGAATGAAGAAGATTTCGTTCATCTAGAAGAATGGATTGAACAGGAAAGAAGAGCCTACAAAAACCGAAGTATTCTGGAGTACCTGGATGTGAACAAGCAATTTCATATGACCCTTGCGTTAAAAACAAAAAATACGTTTTTGGTTGATTTTACAGAGAGAATCCTTAATCAAATCAATGTATATCTTATGCTGTATGATGTGTTCGTCGATGAAGACCTGTACGAAAAGCAGCGATTCAAAGAACATGAACGATTGCTAGAAGCATTAAGAAATAAAGATTTGCCACGCTTGCTCCTGCTGATCGATCAGCATATGGAAGAGAGCTTCAACTACATGTCTATAAGCCAAAGTAAAAGCAGGACAGAAGAAAAGAAAAAGAGCCTTTAATCCAGACGGTTACAGTCCGGATTTAAAGGCTCTTTTTCTTTGTAGGCGAACAGTTTTAAGTAAGATGCTGAGGTTAATAACAACGACTGTGATCAAAGAAGCCAGCGTATAATTGAAATTCTTCGTGATCATGGATACAGATAAGAATGCGGCGACCATGATGGCAGATATGAGAAATAATTGATACTTGGTCAGTCCCAGCTGCTTGCGAACGGGGCGAGCTTCCACTGATGATCACTCCCTGTTTATGCTTACACGTATTATATGAAAAGTTAAAATAATTTGTCAATTCAAGTATATGTACCATACCCTCAAATACTCCTCTTTATTCAACTAATTGGCAGGATTGTGGAAGACTTGATTTCGAGACTTTTATCGAGTGGATGGGGGCTACGGGGAATAACTCGCTTTCCGTGGGAGCGCGATGAGCCTCCTCAGGCGGACGCCTTGCGGGGTCTCACCTAGCACTCTTTTCCCACAGGAGTCTCGCCATTCCCCTCCGCCCTTATCTTATAGGTGTCTCGAAACCACTTTTAGGGTAAGTAACTATCCAGCTTGATGGGAGTGTAAGAATAACCTCCCATGCCCAGGTTTATGAATCCTGAAAGCTTGATACAGAGCGCCTTATACTTCTAAAAGCGAGAGTGTGGAAGACAATCTAACTTGGTAAAGGGGTTCGTTTCTCACATTCAACGTATGGGGTGTTCGGGAAGTTGGGAGACTCCCGCGGGAATGGATGGGCTGGAGAGACCCCGCAGAGCGGAGCTCGAGGAGGCTCTCCGTCATCCCCGCAGGAAAGCGAGCGGCTTCCCGACCACCCCTGACGCAACAATATGGCAAACGAACCCCGGTTATCCCGGAAATGAGTCTTCCACAAACGGGAGCGTTAGTGGTAGGATTAATTTATAATTCATTATTTGAAATATTAAGAAAAATTGCTATAATAGATATGGACAAACTGAACAGTCGCTCATAATAAAGGAGGCCGCTATATGAAAAGAGAAGAACTGATTGCTCCTGAAAGGTACAATGTCGTTTCTGAGATGGAGAAGTACGCAAAAGAAACGGGAAGAAAAGCTTTGCTATGGTTGAATGAACAAGGTGACCAGAGAGAAGTTACATATGAAGAGTTAATGAAAAATGCGAACAAAATTGGAAACGCTTTCTTAGAACAAGGTTTGAAGCAAGGGGACAAAGTTCTCGTCATGATTCCTCGCTTGATTGAAGCTTATCAGGTGTACATCGCGGCTCTTAAAGTAGGACTTGTCGTTATTCCGAGTTCGGAAATGCTGAGAACAAAGGATTTACAGTATAGAATTTCACACGGAGAAGTGAGTGGTGTCGTCAGCTATTACCCCTATACAGACCAATTCTATGACGTGAATGAATTTAATGATTTGATTACTTTTTCTGTAGGTGGGGCGAAAGAAAAGTGGCGTGACCTTGATTCTCTAATGGATGATCATAGTGAGGAGTTGTCGCTTGCGGACACTTCAAGAGACGATATGGCCTTCCTTTCCTACACCTCTGGTACGACAGGGAATCCGAAAGGTGTGGTCCATACACATGGATGGGGATATGCCCATTTGAAGACGGCGGCTGATAAATGGTTGGCGATTCAAGATGGAGATACGGTTTGGGCGACAGCAGGGCCGGGATGGCAGAAGTGGATATGGAGTCCTTTCCTTTCTGTGCTCGGAACAGGTGCACAAGGTCTGATATATCAAGGTAAATTTGATCCTAAAAAGTATTTAAGCTTGATGGATGAGCATAAAGTGAATGTTCTTTGTTGTACTCCGACTGAATATCGTTTGATGGCTAAGGTAGACAATCTATCTGAATATAAATTAGAGGGTCTGCACAGTGCGGTATCTGCAGGAGAGCCATTAAATCGCGAAGTCATCGACACGTTCCAAAAACATTATGATGTAACGGTGCGAGATGGTTATGGCCAGACAGAAAATACGCTTCTTGTTGGAATTATGAAGGATATGGAAGTGCGCCCTGGGTCTATGGGACGGCCGACGCCATGAAATCTGGTCGAAATCATTGATGAAATGGGTACACCTGTAGAAGCTGGTGAGGTAGGAGACATTGCCGTCCATCTTGATACCCCCGCCTTGTTTAAAGAGTACTATAAAGACCCTGAACGTACAAAGATGTCCCGCCGAGGCAATTATTACGTGACAGGTGATCAGGCTAAAAAGGATGAAGAGGGTTACTTTTGGTTCGAAGGCAGGAGTGATGATATTATCATTAGTTCCGGTTATACCATAGGGCCGTTTGAAGTAGAGGATGCTCTTGTCAAACATGAGGCTGTCCAAGAATGTGCCGTGGTTGCAAGCCCGGATGAAGTTCGCGGAAACGTTGTAAAGGCCTACATCGTCCTTCAAAAAGGGTTTGAAGGAAACGATGAGTTGGTTTCCGACCTTCAAAATCACGTGAAAGAATTGACAGCGCCTTACAAATACCCTAGAAAAGTGGAATTCATTCAAGAGTTGCCGAAGACCACATCTGGAAAAATACGAAGAGTTGAGCTTCGTCAAAAAGAGAACGTTATGAAATAAGTGAAAGATGACAAACCTGAAGGTCGAGGAAGGCCTTCAGGTTTGTTATGCTGAAAAGGAAAATTCAGTAAGGGGATAAGGAGGAGCATATGATTCGGTGTGTTAAGCCTGAAGATGCAGACGGGATGGTTCCTTTAATGGAGGCTCTCGGTTATCCATCAAGTGAAAAACAGATGAAAAACAGGCTGCAAAGGATATTATCACGAAAACATTACCAAACCTACGTCTATGAAGAGAATGGCGAACTACTTGGCATGATCGGGATGACTTTTAGCGAGGCGTATCATACAGATGAACCACACGTGCGTGTCATCGCTTTTGTTGTGCTTGAAACGGAACAGGGAAAAGGGATAGGGAAGATGCTCATGGAAAAAGCCGGGGAATGGGCGGTCACCCATGGTGCTAAAACCATTATGTTGAATAGTGGAAACAGAACGGAACGAAAGAAGGCACATGAGATCTATCACTCCTTTGGATTTGAGGGAAGAGCGACAGGGTTTTACAAACGTCTATAAAAAATAATCTCAAATGATTAGACCATAATAAATACATGAAAAACTTTTAGGGAGGGTGGAGTTTGGGTGAAAATCAGACTGGAAGTTACATACAAAACTCCGAAGAAAACAGAAGCTTTCTTTAGGTCAGAAGAGATGACGATTGGGCAGGCCTTATTAATAACAGAGGATTTGGAAAAGACAGGTCGAGCCAAATCGATTACCTTTATCGACGATCATGATACGACATGGAAGCGGAAGGATTTAAAAAAATATTTGGATGATCTTGAAACGGAACCTCATGATATTACGGTCTATTTTGATGGTGGGTACGAAATAAAGGAGCGTAAGGCAGGTTTGGGTTGTGTCATCTATTATACTCAAAGTGGGAAAGCCAAGCGTTTTCGAATGAATGCCCTTGTTGATGAGTTAGATACAAATAATGAGGCGGAGTACGCAGCCTTACATTTAGCCATTCAAGAATTGGATTTTATGGGGGTACATCATATACCCGTCCGGTTCTTAGGAGACTCTCAAGTTGTGATCAAACAACTGAATGATGAGTGGCCGACGATGGAAGAGGCTTTGAATGATTGGGCGGACCGTATTGATGAAAAACTAAAGCAGATGGGAATTGTGCCTTCTTTCGAGGTTATTTCCATGAAAGATAATGGAGAAGCGGACAGACTTGCTACACAGGCTCTGAAGGGAGTAGAGGTGACAAGTCGTTCGGAGTTGGAATGAAGGTGGGAAGTCGATGGATGTCCATCGACTTTTTTGGTCTGCTTAAGGTGTGATGGTAACAGGAGTTCCCAGAGGGATGGTTCTTGCTAATTCTTCTACATCTTTATTAAACATCCGGATACACCCTTTAGATACTGCTTTTCCGATAGAGGAAGGATTATTAGTCCCATGAATGCCATAATGCTGTTTGGATAAACTCATCCACATCGTTCCATAAGGTCCTCCTGGGATTTGGAGCTTTGTTAATAATGAAGAAGTTTCCTGCAGGAGTTGCTGAGAGCATACGTCCTACAGCGATAGGGAATTCTTTTTGCAACGTACCATTTTTGTATAACCGCAATCGACGGTTGGCTGTAGATACTTCAATCCGATATGGGATTGTATCTGGGTTCGGAAAACCTGGGATATGGATTCTTTGACCGGGGAAAATCATATTCGGGTTTGCTATTTGGTTGGCCGCCAGGATATCTCTCAAGGGCGTACGATAATCTTTTGAAATTTGTGCTAAGGTTTCACCAGTTCTTACGATGTGATTCATTCCTATCCCCCCCACATAAAATGCTTATTGCATTTTATGTGGGGAAAGAGATGACTTGCCTATCTATTATGTACTCAGAAGAAAGGACCAGACGTAACCAGTCAGGTCCTTCTTTCTAGGCAAGCCTTTATAAGACAATGGTTTTATTTTTATGAACGATCACACGATCCTCAAGGGCCCATTTAACGGCTCTGTTCAGTACACTGCGTTCGATTAAACGTCCTTTTTTCTTTAGATCATTCACACTGTTCCTATGGTCAACTCTGATTACATCTTGTTCGATGATCGGTCCTTCATCGAGATCGTCTGTAACATAATGGGAAGTGGCTCCAATCAACTTGACCCCACGTTTGTAAGCGCGTTTGTGAGGGTTAGCACCGATGAATGCGGGCAAGAAGGAGTGGTGAATGTTAATAATCTTAGATGGATGACTGTCTACAAACTTAGGGGTGAGGATTTGCATGTATCTGGCTAAGATAATTAAATCGATATTGTACTCTTTTAGCAAATCCAACTGCTGCTCTTCTACCTCTTCACGGATCTCTTTATTTGCAGGAATATAATAAAAAGGTATACCAAACGACTCGACAATTTCCCTCGCTGATTCATGGTTACTGATCACGAGTGGAATGTCCGTCACGAGGTCACCGCTTTCCCATTCATATAAAAGTTCACGCAAGCAATGAAGTTCCTTGGATACAAAGATAGCCGTGCGTTTCAGTTCATGCAGGAAAGTCATTCGCCAGGTCATCTCAAATTGATCTGCAAGGGCATGGAAGTCTGCTTTGATTGTTTCTTCCTTGGACTTCATATTTTCTGAAGCGAATACGATACGTAGGAAAAAAGTTCCTTCTTCATGATCTGTCGTAAATTGATTTGATTCCACAATGTTTGCTCCGTGTTCATAGAGGAATGTTGAGATGCTGGAAACGATTCCTGGTTTGTCTGGACAACTGACGAGCAAGCGCGCTTTATCCTCATTCTTGGTTAAGTAATGTTGAATTTGTTGGTTGGTCGAAGTCATCAACACTCATCCTTCCTTTTTGTTCTCCCCATTATAGTCGAGTGAAAGCCGTTTGGAAAGCATGCTCATGTTTCGAAATGGGAAAATTCGGATACATTCTCCATGTAGCAAGTAAAATAAAATTTTCTTTCAATAAAGGAGAAGGAGAAATGAAAATGCGCAACTACTTAAAGCATTATATAAACGGTGAATGGGTAGAATCTACAGGAAACGAAACAGAGGATGTCATCAACCCTGCAACAGAAGAAGTCATCGGTACCATTAGTCTTGGAACGAAAGAGGATTTGGATAAGGCGGTGCAGGCGGCACGGGATGCTTTTCCATCCTTCTCTCAAACCTCTAAAGAAGAAAGAATTAAAATGCTCGAAAACATAGCTGCTGAATATGAGAACCGTAAAGAAGAAATTATTGAGACGATTACGGAAGAATTGGGTTCACCCAAATCCATTTCTGAAAACATTCATTATATGATGGGATATAATCATTTTTCACAAGCGGCAGAATCGTTAAGAGATTTTTCATTTATTGAAGATCGCGGAGGCCATACGGTCATGAAGGATTCGGTGGGCGTCAGTGGCTTGATCACCCCATGGAATTTCCCAACAAACCAAATTTCAACTAAAATCGCCAGTGCGTTTGCTGCGGGAAGTCCCGTGGTTGCGAAACCGGCAGAGTTGACACCTTTTGCGGCCATCATATTAACTGAAATCTTTGATAAGGTCGGTGTACCCAAAGGAGCTTTCAACTTAGTGAATGGATCGGGTTCAGTTATTGGTGATGGCATCAGCTCTCATCCAGATATCGATTTTGTATCATTTACGGGCTCTGGTGCTGTAGGTCAAAAAATCATGCAGAATGCATCTGAACGCATCGCTAACGTCGCACTTGAACTGGGAGGGAAATCTCCATTAGTAGTGCTTGAAGATGCTGATGTTGAAAAAGCGGCTCGTGCTGCTGTCAGTCACATTGCTACAAATAGTGGCCAGGTTTGTTCAGCTGCCACAAGAGTACTAGTGCCTTCTTCTATGAAAGACTCATTTGAAGAGGCTATTAAAAAAGTGCTTCCAGAATTCCCTGTCGGCGATCCTCAAGGAGATAACCATATCGGTCCATTAGTTTCAAAAAAACAGTGGGACACCGTTCAATCATATATTGAAAAAGGGCAAGAAGAAGGGGCTACACTTCTTGTAGGAGGAACAGGGAAGCCTGAAGGATTAGACAAAGGATATTATGCCAAACCTACAGTGTTCACAGATGTGAATAATGATATGGTCATCGCCCAAGAGGAGATATTCGGCCCGGTCACCTGCTTGATTACCTATGACACGATAGAAGAAGCCATTGAAATTTCCAATGATGTTAAATATGGTCTTGCAGGGTATGTGTTCGGGGAAGATGAACAGACACTCGCGAAGGTTGCCTCCAGTATCCGAGCGGGAAGAGTAAAGATCAATGATGCAGAAGCAGACTTCGCCGCACCATTTGGTGGATATAAACAGTCTGGTATAGGAAGAGAATGGGGTGATTATGGGATTGAAGAATATTTAGAAGTAAAAACAGTTTTAGGTTATCCTAAATTATAAGATAGAAAAAGGCGGAGAACTGACTCCGCCTTTTTCTTTTTTTAAACAGGAAGTATTTTGAAAAAAATGAAACCAACACCTCTTTTTATTCGTATAAAATGTAGATGCACGAGGATGGATTTTGAAGAGGTGGAAGAATGGGAAAAAAATTGTTCGTTTTTGGTGGACTTATCATTGTCGTGTTTTGTGCCTACATATACATCGATCAAAGGTATTTCTTCAATCCTGTAGCGTTCAACCAAGATCATATAACTCCCTATCATTGGACTGAATATGAAAGGCCTGTCACAATCACATACTACGATTTAGAAACTGAAAGAAGAGCATACAAACTAGAGAAGGAAAAGGAAGTGCGCAAGTTTCTGGAAGCAATGAAGAACAGCCCCCCTAGGCAGGGAGTGTCTACAGCCTCAGAAGTGGAAGGGGCACTTAAGCTTTCGTGCGAGGGAAATACCTTATTGGAAGTGTATTTCTACGAAGGTTATTGGAAGATTCTTCGTGAAAGTGGGACCATGTATGAAATGACTCAGGATCTTAAAGGATTAATTGAAACACTCTAACCGGTTGGAACCCCATTCCAACCGGTTTTTTTATTTCTCCATCCTCCACAATAGCTCCCTATTTTGGAAGGCTCCGCTTCGAGACTTAGTTGAGTGGATGGGGCTGCGGGGAATAGCTCGCTTTCCGCGGGAGCGCGGTGAGCCTCCTCGGACTGCGTCCTGCGGGGTCTCACCATGCACTTCTTTCCCGCAGGAGTCTCGCCATTCTCCTCCGCCCCCGGACATATTAGACTCTCGAAACACGCTCCTGGATGAGCAGCTCTTCAGTATAAAGGAGCTTAAGCCATGTAAACATCCAAGCTCAGGAATACCGTTTATGAGAACCTTATAGACCGCTTTTCATCGTTAAATCAGTGGTTATGAGGAGACGCTCTATACGTCGATGAGGGTTCGTTTCTCTCATCTTCAAATGGGGTGGTTGGGAAGCTGCGAGACTCCCGTGGGAGAAAGGAGATAGGCGAGATCCCGGAGGACGAAGTCCGAGGAAGCTCGCCACTCCCCCACAGGAAAGCGAGTAGATTCCCAGCCACCCCCTGACGCTTAACCAGATAACGAACCCAGAACCTCTCGAAATCAAGTCTTGCGCAATCCTGCCATATTGTTGAATAAAGTTAGTGAGAGGATAGTGGAGGGGTTATTCTACATGGTTGTTTTGTTCTTTTCCTTATGGATGAGGTTGTAATATACTTGGAAAGGATAAAGATAATAGAGGATGTAAGGAGGTCTGTGATCCATGAATAAATGGTTTACGCATATTTTTAATATCATCGTCGGGATTTTGATTTTAGCCGAAGGTGCTGTATATATTTTCATGAACAATAAAGACGGGGAATTCCATTTGCGAAGCATTATGATGACGGTACTGTTATTTTTAGCTTGGGGGATGTCTTATCGCAAACAACTGACAAGTGAAAATTCAAGTGCTTGGCTAATTGTTACCATTATCATTTTGATCCCTATGATTCTTCCCTGGTTGTTTTTTATTTAAAAATTAAGTGAGCCATTTGAACAGCCCAATACTTCCGAATATCAACGCGGACAATAAGTAAATGTAACCAATGGTTCTGTGTTTTCCTTCCTCACTGTTTGTTTCAACGGCTCCTGCAAATATTAAAAAAAGTACACCAATAATATATAAGGTTACTTCAACGCCGGAAAAGGGAGAGGGCTTGAGTGTAAGCCAACTTTCCGCTGGAATGGCTGTAAAGAGTGGGAAATATAAAGGATTAAGACGATCATCCCACTTTTTCTTCTGTTCGGACACGATTTTCCCACCTCATCTCTACGGTTTCTTTCTTTTTACTTTCCACTTTTCTTTACTTTTTGTCAATTAACGACAAAGATGGCGTTACTTTTCTCCTGGATAGGGTATAAAACATACATACGCATTTGCCTTCTGTCTTTACACTTGTTAGAATGAAGCTCGTGTTTTTCTCCGTACATACCCCCAAAGTTGAATGATTTACCTCATGCAGAACAAACTAATGAAGGAAGAAGTAGAAAGGATGTATGTCATTTGAAAACAAAATTAATTGATTGGCCAACGTTTATCGGCGCTCTTGTGTTGTTACTCGGTGTTACGTTACCACTGATCCTCTTCCCAGAAGCCGGTAAAGAGGTTGTATCACAAGCAAATACGTTCATGACGGAAAATTTTGGTGTCCTTTATATGATTATGGGCTTTGTTATTTTCGCTTTTCTTGTTTATGTTGCTTTTAGTAAAAATGGATCGATTAAACTAGGGGACGAAGGAGAAAAGCCTGAGTTCAACACATTCTCTTGGGCGGCGATGCTATTTGCTGCCGGAATCGGTTCTAGTATCCTATACTGGGCAGTGATTGAATGGGCCTATTATTATCAGGGACCTCCTTTTGGCATAGAGCCTGGATCTAAAGAGGCCATTCAATGGGCGTCCGCTTATGGAATGTTCCACTGGGGACCGATTGCATGGGCTATTTACACACTGCCAGCTCTCCCGATCGCTTATTTCTACTATGTTAGAAAAAAACCTGTCCTTAAAGTCAGTGAAGCTGTACGGCCTGTTTTGGGTGATTCTGTCGATGGTCCTCTAGGAAACATCATTGATGTTTTATTCATGTTTGGACTTTTAGGGGGAGCAGGAACGACGCTTGCCCTCGGTACACCGATGATTGCTCAAGGAGTTAACAGCTTGACTGGTATTCCAGCAAACTTAGGCCTTAAAACAGTAATTATGGTACTGTGTACATTAATTTTCGCTATAAGCTCATATTCTGGGCTTAAACGTGGAATCAAAGTACTCAGTGATGTGAACTTGTGGCTGTCTATTTTCTTGCTTGCATTTATTTTTATTTTCGGACCGACGCGATTCATCAGTGAGACAACATTTAACGCGTTGGGTATGCTGGCGGACAATTTCTTCAGGATGGCGACTTGGATGGAGCCGTTCGGAAATTTAGGTCAGTTTGAAAAAACGAGCTTCCCTGAGTATTGGACCATTTTCTACTGGGCTTGGTGGCTTGTGTACGCTCCGTTTGTTGGGTTGTTTGTTGCACGTATTTCCAGAGGACGTACGATTCGTCAGATGGTACTTGGAACTATGGTGTACGGAACGCTTGGTTGTATCCTTTTCTTCGGAATCATGGGGAACTTCGGTTTGTACATGCAGTTGACAGGACAGTTCGATGCCATCGCATTTATGGATGCGAATGGTGCGCCTGCGACCATTATTGAAATCATCAACCAACTACCGTTAGCGAAATTTATGGTATTAATCTTTACTGTTCTAGCGATCATTTTCCTTGCAACGACTTTCGATTCATCATCTTACATTCTTGCTTCAGTCGTACAGAAAAATGTTGAAGGGGAACCTTTACGTTGGAACCGTCTCTTCTGGGCGTTCGCGTTGTGCTTGATGCCGCTTGCGCTTATGTTCCTCGGTGGACTGGATACATTGCAGACAGCAAGTATCGTCGGTGGATTCCCACTGATTGTAATTATGTTCTTACTTGCGTGGTCATTCATGAAAGCATCCAATACAGATATACGTGAGTCTGATGATTATGAACCGAGTACGATTCATATTAGACGTTGGAAAAACCGTAAGAAGAAGAAAAAACGTTCGGCTCTTGAGGCCCCGGAAGATAAACCAGACCAAGATTAATACAAAAAGAGGTTTTCCCAAATTTGGGAAAACCTCTTTTTATATGGAATTTGACTTACCGATAAACATTATTGAGGGAGATAAGGTTTTGCCGAGAGAACCATAAAGTCACTGCTATCGGTTAAGAATTGTTGCAGCAGGTGCAGGTGGTCCCCGCCGATGAGAACGAGGATGCGGTCACCCTTCTCCGCGAGTCTTGAGATATTTGCAGCTATTGCAAGATCACGGTGATGCCACTGCTTCAGCCATTGAACACCTACTTGATGTTGCCTGTCCCCGACTCGTGCCAACTTCATATAGATCCTTTGAAGTTCTTTGCTATAGTCTGGATCATTGACGTAATGGAGGATGTTTTTGATCGTTTCATTGTTTTCCATCGACTTCAGTCTATTTTGAACGTCCATGATTTCTGTGAACAAGGAAGGTTGATGTTCTTTGGCCCATTCAAAGACCTGGTTGAGTGACGGTCTGGACATATCCACCATCTCGTCTACCGGATAAACGGATGGCATGTCCATTTCATTGGCAAGACGGAAAGCAAATTGTTCCACTTCATCGTAAGTGGGCGTAAGGGTGTTATTTTTAAAGGCTGAATATTTACGCTCCATTTCTTCCTCTATTAAGAAAGGTTTTTCAACAGTGATTTTTGTCGGCTTGAATTTTTTCAGTGAATGAACGATTTCGCGAATTTCCTCTTGTTGTTCATTGACCATTTCAGGGTTCATAGACATGTGAAAAGTTCCTACGAGCAAAACTTCCGGTTTGGTCAAATCAATCTCTCCTTCCTTTTGTTATCCCTTTATTTTGAATGGAGGGAGGACTTCTTCCCCAAGTTCCTGCACCACTTCCTTTACTGGTCTTTTGTTTTTGGAAAGACCGAACATTAAATGATTAACGCCGATGGAACGATACTGCTCAATAAGATCCATCAGCCCCTTTCTCCCCACTTTATATCCAGCAGGTATTTTTTCAATAGGAGCATCTGGGTTTTCTTCGAGCTGCAAAGGAAGTGGCATAAAGAAAGGACGAAATGCGGATTCGCCATGGAAATGCTTTACTTTCTCTCTGTACTGAGAAATGGTTTCTTTCTGCTGAGCTGGCCGTTGTGGATAAAACATCCACCCGTCTCCATGTTCAGCAACCCAATCCAGTGTCTGTTGGCAATAGCCTGTCAAAAAGGTTGGGATGCGTTTTTCTGGCTTTGGTACGATGTTTGACCGATTCATCGTTCCAAAAGAAGATCGAACCTCAGGAAATTCATTGTAGATGGCTTGATTGAAAAAATGGAACGCTTCCCTGAACCACTCACTCCGCTCCATAATGGGAATATTTAACCCTTCAAAGTCCTTTCTTCGGTCTCCGGATGAAATCCCAAACATCAGCCGCTCAGGGAAAAGTTTTTCAATACTCGCTACTTCTTTTGCCGTTCTTAAAGGATGGCGGAGCGGCATGACAAGGGCAGCTGTACCTAGATTGATTCTCTTCGTATGGGCCGCCAGGTAGGTTAAATAAATCAAACTGTCAAAAATCTGCCCTGTCGCTGGGTCTTCAAAAGTAGGGTCTTCTAATAGAACGTCCTGAAACCAAAGAGAATGAAAGTTTAATTCTTCAGCTAGTTGTGCCATTTGTATTTGGTTTTTCATCACTGGAGGGGACTGGTCATAGTTTTCGATGGGGATGGTCAAGCCGAATGTAATTTGGTCTGGCTGCAGCATCCGATGATACCCGCGATGGTCTTGAAACAAAAGGAATCCTCCTTCATTTTAATCAACTATTTTCTATTATAATGAGAATCACCCCAGAAAACTAACCATAAAGGTTGCACATTAAGCAGAAGCATAGTTATTCAACTATATGTCAGGATTGTGTAAGACTCAGTTTCGAGACACTCATAAGGTAAAGAGGCTCACCGCCCGCCCCATGGAAAGCGAATCTTTTACTGGAGCCCCTTGAACCGCATAATCGTCTCGAAACTGAGTCTTCAAGGATATGGAGATTATATGAAAAAAGTGTAAATGAAAAAAAGCTCCCATAGGAATGGGAGCTTTTTGTGTCATTATAATATATAGATGGTTAGATAGAGAAGGGTAGTGAGAATAGCCGATCCTCCCGCAACACTTGCGATTTCAGTGGCATCGTATTGAATTCTTTTTTTCATATTTGATATCCCCTTTCGAATGACTGGTATTAAAATCGGAGCGGACTAGCTTAAAACATTCTACTTAGTAATACGATTGAATAGTCAGAAAGGTTTCATTTGTATTACAATAACATATCAAAAACATTTCAACCAAATATGACAAAATGCGAGGAAAGTAGAAAAGGACGATCTAAGAGTTCGTTAGAAGATTCTGATATAATGAAAGAGATTTTCTTGATGGAAGAATCTACATAAAGAGAGGGGAAGTCATAATGGCAAACTATGAGATGACTTGGGATTTAGATTCCATTTTTCATGGAGGTAGTGATTCCAATGAATTGAAAGAGTATGTGAGGAAGACCGAACGCCTGATGGATGATCTGGAAGCATCTATTCGTACGTTTACACCTCCAAAAAATACAGACCAAACAGAGGAACTCAACCAAATTGTAGAGATTATGCAAGTGGTGTCAAAGCAATTGAGTGAATTTGGCGCTTTTGTAAGTTGTCTAAGTGCACAAAATGTTCATGATAGAAAAGCGAGTATGTGGCAATCGAAAAGAAGTGAACTGGGTGCACGTTTAGGGAATGCCTTAACTGAAATGGACCAGGTATTTGTTCAGGTCGATGATGATGTATGGAAATCCTTATTGAATCAAGCCCCTTTTCAAGCCATATCATTTGTTTTGAATGAGAGACGTTCTCTTGCTAAGGACAAATTAGAAGTAGGAAAGGAATCTCTCATCAATGATTTGGGGGTTGATGGATACCATGCGTGGGGGCAAATGTACGATGCCCTTGTGGCAAAGTTATCCATTGAGATGAATGGGGAAAAGTTATCTGTAGGTCAAGCATCTAATCAATTGGATGACCCCGACCGTTCGGTGAGAAAAGAAGCCTTTGATAAGCTTCAGAAAACATGGGGAGAGGCTTCCGATCTGTTTACAGAAACGCTGAATCATTTGTCAGGTTTCAGGCTCCAGACCTATAAACACCGCCGTTGGGGAAATGTCCTGAAAGAGCCGCTCGATTACAATCGGATGAGCCAAAGGACGTTAGATGCCATGTGGGAGACGATTACGGAATATAAAAAGCATTACGTTCCCTATATGAAAAAGAAAGCTGAAAAATTAGGGATTGAAAGGTTAAGCTTTTATGATGTAGAAGCACCGCTCGGAGAGGCCAATCAGAAAATGAGTTTTCAAGAAGGGGCAGCGTTCATTATCCAGCAGTTTAGGAAATTCAGCCCCAAAATGGCGGATTTTGCTGAAATGGCTTTTGAAAAAAGATGGATTGAAGCAGAGGACCGCCCTGGAAAACAACCGGGTGGATTTTGTACGAGCTTCCCTGACAGCGGGGAAACGAGAATTTTCATGACTTATTCAGGTAGTCCGTCCAGTGTCGCGACCCTTGCTCATGAACTTGGCCATGCATATCATCAGCACGTAATGGATGAATTGCCTGAGTTAAATCAAGGGTATGCGATGAACGTTGCTGAAACGGCATCGACATTCGCAGAGATGATTGTTGCGGATGCGGCCGTTAAAGAAGCAGCTACGGAAGCTGAAAAACTTGTGCTTTTGGAAGATAAAGTTCAGCGTAGCGTCGCCTTTTTTATGAATATCCATGCAAGGTTCTTGTTTGAAACGCGTTTTTATGACGAACGCAAGCAAGGGGTCGTTTCAACGGAGAGGCTGAACGAGTTGATGACAGAGGCTCAACAAGAAGCTTACGTTCAAACGTTAGACGAGTACGATCCGACATTCTGGGCTTCCAAGTTACATTTCCATATCACGGATGTACCTTTTTATAACTTCCCTTACACTTTTGGTTATCTGTTCAGCATGGGAATTTACGCGAAAGCCATTGAAGTAGGACCAGCATTTGAGGAGCGTTATATTGCTCTGCTACAGGATACAGGGAGGATGACCGTGGAGGATCTTGCGAAGAAACATTTGGATGTGGACCTAGAAAAGCAGGATTTCTGGGTGCATGCATTAGATTTATGCCTTTCTGACCTTGAGTCATTCATGGATTTGGTTTAATTAAAAGAAGGAGGAATGAATGATGGAGGAAAAGTTAATCCCACAAGAAGAAAAGGAAGAACGAATTTCCCAGTTAGACGGTTGGAAGCTGACAGATGAAAAATTCATTGTTAAGCGGTACCGGTTCAGTGAATTCCTGACAGGCGTCCAGTTCGTTAATCATATCGCTGAGTATTCAGAGGATATCCAACACCATCCATTCATCAGCATCGACTATAAAATGGTTACCTTGAAACTGACTTCTTGGAATGCGAAGGGGCTTACAGAACTTGACCTTTCCTGTGCTGTAAAATATGACGAACTTTATGATTCAATCAAATGATAAGAAGCCGCTCCTTACGGGAGCGGCTTCTTTTATGTTGAGGATGATGGGTCTAAAGATTTCACTTGTTCATTTGTAAATAATGGTGAATTACTGGCGGGCATGGCCAGACACAGGATTTCCTTTTCTGTGAAGGGGTGAATCAATGTAAGCCTTGCAGCATGGAGAGCCTGTTTGTAATCGATGCTTCCTTTTCCACCGTACATTTCGTCCCCGAGGAGCGGGTGTCCGATATGACTGAGGTGTACACGAATTTGATGGGTCCTGCCGGTTTGCAACTGTAATTTCACAAGAGAGGCATCATGGGAGGCATCGTAAGATAGAACTTCGTAATGCGTTTCTGCATGCTGGCCACCTTGTGAAACTCGTCTTCTCACAGGATGATGACGGTCTTTTCCGATCGGTTTTTCAATCTTTCCACGACGTGGTTTCAGCTTCCCATGAGCCCAGGCCAAATACGTCCTTTTGATTTTCCGCTCCTGCAGCTCTTTTCCCAACATGGCAATAGCGAGATCATGCTTGGCAAAAAGGATGGCCCCTGAAGTATCACGGTCGAGACGATGTACGTATTTCGGGGTGGCCTCAATGCCATTCATTTGAAAATAAAAAGCGACTCCATTGACCAGGGTGTCATGCTCGTGCGGGGTATTCGGATGCGTAAACACGCCGGCCGGCTTATTGACGACCAGGATATGATCATCCTCGTAAATGACGTCAATATCCATATAAGTCGGCGTCACTTCAAGTGGTTGCGGACGGAAAAGCCGAACACGTAAAATATCGCCACTTTTGACTGTCGCTGTCTTCCAATGAGGATTCTCATTGTTTAAAGTCACTTCTTTGTTGGAACGAAAACTATGCATCAATTTTCGTGGTACATTCCATTTTTTTCTTCAGAATTTTTTCGATTGTCAACCCATCCCATTGATCAGGGATGATGACCTCAAGCCAATCCCCCATACGTTTCGTTTTCATTTCTACACCTAATTTCCTAAATTACTGAATACCCGGTGCGTTAATCGTACATATTGGTACCAGGTACGAACTGCCCTATATTGTACTCTTTCCTGTACCGTTTACGCAATCCTCTCTATGTTGTGTACCTGGTACACCTGGGAATGAATGATGGGTGAGTGTGTAATCCAGGAGTGAAACAGAAAAAGGTGATCTGTGGCTCCTGATGTTAACGATATGTAAAGCTGGTATCTATGGTAATAGAACTATGTTATAATAGAAGGGTTGAATAATTTGTGATACGAAAGAGGTGTGTGCTTCATGCAACACAGAGATGATATTCGTAATATAGCGATCATCGCGCACGTTGACCACGGAAAAACAACATTGGTCGACCAAATGCTTCACTATTCCGGAACTTTCCGTGATAACGAGCATGTCGATGAGCGCGCTATGGACTCTAATGATTTGGAAAAAGAACGCGGCATCACGATTTTAGCCAAAAATACCGCCATCAATTATAATGATGCGCGTATAAATATTTTAGATACCCCTGGTCACGCTGACTTCGGTGGAGAAGTAGAACGTATCCTTAAAATGGTTGACGGTGTACTTCTTGTTGTCGATGCTTACGAAGGCTGTATGCCCCAAACACGTTTTGTTTTGAAAAAAGCATTGGAACAAAAATTGACACCTGTTGTCGTATTGAATAAAATCGACCGCCCGAATGCTCGCCCGGATGAGGTTGTCGATGAAGTTCTGGATCTTTTCATCGAACTTGGTGCTGATGATGAGCAGTTGGAATTCCCTGTCGTCTATGCTTCTGCACTTAACGGAACTTCTGGAGATGAACCAGAGGACCAGCAGGAAACCATGGATCCAATTTTCAAGTTGATCATGAACAACATTCCAGCTCCTGTAGATACAAAAGAAGAACCATTACAATTCCAAGTCACGTTGCTTGATTATAATGACTATCTTGGACGTATCGGAGTTGGACGTGTCTTCAATGGCTCGATCAAAGTAGGTCAGCAGGTATCCTTGATGAAGAAGGATGGATCAGTGAAGAACTTCCGTGTTTCCAAATTGTTCGGTTTCATCGGTTTGAAACGTGTTGAAATTGAAGAAGCAAAAGCTGGAGATATTATCGCCCTGGCTGGCTTGGAAGATATTAACGTCGGAGAAACGGTCTGTCTGCCTGAACATCAGAATGCGATGGAAATCCCTCGTATAGATGAACCGACACTACAAATGACTTTCCTTGTCAACAACAGTCCGTTTGCTGGTCGTGAAGGAAAGTATGTCACGTCTCGTCAAATTGAAGAACGTTTGATGACTCAACTTGAAACAGATGTCAGCCTACGTGTTGATCCTACTGATTCTCCGGATGCCTTTACGGTTTCAGGACGTGGTGAACTACACCTTTCTATCCTAGTAGAAAATATGCGTCGTGAAGGGTATGAGCTTCAACTTTCCAAGCCGAAGGTAATCCTGAAAGAAATCGATGGACAAACGTGTGAACCGGTAGAACGTGTTCAAATTGATACACCTGCAGAATACCAAGGTGCGGTCATGGAATCCATTGGTTACCGTAAAGGTGAAATGCAGGACATGGTCAACGATGGAAATGGTCAAGTACGTCTCGAGTTCCTAGTGCCATCTCGTGGTCTGATTGGCTATTCTACAGAGTTCATGACGCAAACTCGCGGATATGGAATTCTTAACCATACCTTTGATGGCTATGCTCCACTTGTAAAAGGTCAAGTCGGCGGCCGTCGAGAAGGTGTTCTGGTTTCTCTTGATAAAGGGAAAGCATCCACTTATGGAATTATGAACCTCGAAGATCGTGGAACTATTTTCGTTGAACCTGGTACGGAAGTGTACGAAGGAATGATCGTAGGTGAGCACAACCGTGAAAACGATCTTACCGTCAACATTACGAAAGAGAAGCACTTGACCAACATCCGTTCAGCGAACAAAGATACGACAAATACAATTAAGAAAACTCGCCAAATGACGCTTGAAGAAGCCATCGAGTATCTTGATGATGATGAATATTGCGAGGTAACACCTGAAAATGTTCGTCTTCGTAAGAAATACTTGAACAAGAATGAACGTGAGAAAATGGCGAAGAAGAAAAAACTTCAAAACACAGAAGTATAATGACTCAATAGTAAAGCCCGGAGCATATCGGTATGCTCCGGGCTTTTTTTTATTGATGAACTTCGATGTTTTCTTTTTGGTGTCCGTGAATTTCCTCTGCTGGTTTCTCATAATGAACGTTGATGGTGTACGAACCAGATTCAGGGAATGTATAATTCGCTGTGTACTCCCCAGGCTCCTTTTCTTCAGCATCGATATACATGTGCTTCTCCAGTTGATCCGAACTGATTTCGTAGCGCACAAGTGCTTCAGAAAATGGTTCTTCCATGTGGTTGATATGTGTAGTCAGTGTGGATGCTTCTCCAGCTTTAAAGGTTTGTTCTGTCATCAAGTGAACCATGAACTTTCCGCTACTATCACCATGCTCGTGTCCACTAGCCTCTGCTTGCTGCCCAACGGCGACCTCGTTTTGAGGCATCGTATGAAGGTCATCGACCTGGGTATGCGCAATCACCTGATACGTACCTTCTTTTGCAAAGCTATAGGTGATGGTATAAATGCCGCCTTCTTTATGCTTTGCTTTAATCGTTTCAGATGAATCCTGTCCATCTTCACTTTGCCAAATTTCAAATTTCACATATTCTGCATCCGGCACAGGTTCTCCACCTTGGGTGACAGATGCTTGAATAGTCGTTTTTTTGTTTACAGGCAGGGGTTCATGCTCAAATTCCACTTGTACTTCAGGAACTTCAGCAGCCTCGTTACTTTCCTCCGCTGATGAGGAATCCTGCTCGTTATTGTTTGCAGAACAAGCACTCACCACAAGTAATAAAATAATGAATAAGAATACTTTTTTCATTAGGCATCTCCTTTATCTGTGTATTGGAGTCGTAGATAGCCAACACCTACAATCAGGATATCATCTAAAGCTTTGACATTCTTGAATGATTTTAGACTATCTTGTGACAATCCTTGACGATTTCACAAAAAAAGAGGGGAGCTTTTTAAAGCTGCCCTCTACTCGACATTGTCGTTATTCCAATCATACGTGTAAAAACGTTCGTCTGTCACCCATTTCAACGCTTCGGGGTCATTGACCTTGATGCCTTCTTCGAGCATTTCGAGCATTCGTGCGGTTTGTGAAATATGGGCGCGCATCGCTGATAATTTTTCTTTTTGAACAGATCGGATGTCATTGATGATATCGGGCTGCCCCAGCTTCTCTTCGGTATCATTCGCAAAAGCCACCGCGTGAAACTTTGGTCGATCTTTTTCATCTATTTCTCTCAAAGCCCGCACGACTGCGCGTGCAGTAGCTTCATGATCGGGATGGACGGCAAATCCAGGATAGAAACTGATCACCAAAGATGGTTGGAGTTCATCAATCAATTGGCGGACCATATCCTTCATTTCACGATCATCTTCAAATTCAAGCGTCTTATCTCTCAAACCCATCATGCGAAGGTCTTCAATGCCCATGGCTTCCGCCGCTTTCATCAATTCTTTTCTTCTGATTTCAGGCAGGGACTCTCTCGTTGCAAAGGTTGGCTTACCAAGATTGCGCCCCATTTCTCCGAGCGTAAGGCATGCATAGGTAAGAGGGGTTCTTTGTTTTATATAAGATGTAATTGTCCCGGAAACTCCAAAAGCTTCGTCATCGGGATGCGGGAAAATAACAAGTACTTGTTTTTCTTGTTCGATCATTTTCTTTCACTCCTTCAAGAGGATCACTATCCTACATTATTGCTTAAATCAGAAAAAATGAAAAGTCATTTGTTTATAACAACAAAAGTCTTGAAAACCGAGTCTTCCACAATCCTGCCATATACTTTAATAATTCCTTTTTAGAGTAATTATCCTATACGTGAGCTGTAGGTTTATGTTCTCCCTTTTAAAGGAAAGCAATCTTTAGATTGTAAAATGAAGGGAGTTTCTAATCATGGAAGAGAGAATTGAGTATTTGACTAATTGGCTGCGGACGAAGACAGAAGAAGCAGGGGCTGACGGGCTTTTAGTCGGGATCAGCGGTGGGATTGATTCTGCTGTAGTATCATATTTGATCAAGCGTGCCTTTCCCGGAAATTCTTTAGGGGTAATTCTGCCGATTAATCAAGGCGTGGAAGACCAAAGCGATGCTCTGGCTGTCGTGGAAGGGGCGGACCTTGATTATGTGGGGATTGAATTGACGGATGCCTATCAAACGACTTACGACACCGTAAAAACACAGTTGAATGAAAAAGGCGACTGGAATGATGATAAATCACAGCTTGGTGGTGCGAATCTTCAGGCAAGACTCCGAATGAGTACGCTTTATGCTGTAGGGAACAACTACAATTACCTTGTTGTGGGTACAGATAATGCAGCAGAAGATTATACCGGCTATTTTACGAAATACGGAGATGGTGGCGTGGATCTTGTTCCTCTGATCAACCTCCGAAAAGAAGAAGTGAAGGAAATGGCTAAAGCACTAGGTGTGCCAGATTCCATCATTCATAAAAAACCGAGTGCTGAGCTGTGGGAAGGACAGACAGATGAAGAAGAACTCGGAATGTCTTATGATACAATCGATGCTTTTCTAAGAGGGGAGAAAATTGATCCTGAAGATGAAAAGGATTTGAAGGAGCGTCACATGAAGACCGAACATAAGCGGCAGATTCCGGCTGGACCCGACCGGTTCGAAGGAGCGTGAGTACGTTATATGAAGCAGAATACCGCACTCATCATCATTGATATGATTAATAAAATGGACTTCGATGGTGGAGAAAACCTACTTGAAAACAGTCTTCCTGTCGCCGAGCGTTTAAAAGAATTCAAAAGAGAGGTCAAACAGCAAGGTGTCCCGGTAATTTATGTGAATGACAACTTTGGGCTTTGGCAGGACAATGCATCTGAGTTGTTGGAAGAATGTAAAAAGGGGACTGGAGAACCTGTAGTTGAACAAATGGAGCCTGATGAGGATGATTATTTTATTATTAAACCGAAGCATTCGGGCTTTTTTGGTACACAGTTAAGTATCCTCTTGGACCATTTAGAGGTGAAAAACCTGATTTTGACCGGAGTAGCAGGTGATATCTGCGTTATTTTTACAGCGAACGATGCTTATATGAGGGAATACAATCTATGGGTGCCGGAAGACGGCACAGCTTCTGAGTATAAAGAAGATAATGAAAATGCCTTGAGAATCATAAAACGGTCGTTGGCTGCTCGGACAGATTCTTTGGATAGCTCTTTCCTTGCTAACATTTTCAGTAGTTGACAGTATGGAGTACCTGTCATATATTATAAGGGAACACAGGTGATGGTTTCACGAATGTAACTTTTAACCCGTGAAGGAGAAATGATTTATGAGTGTGGTTGTTCTTAACTAATCCATGAACTGGATATGTCCTGAAAAAAAGTGTGCGAGAGCATGCTTGGTTTGTTATACCCTTTTTCAGGAACAGTTAAGAACAAGCATAAGCATAGCCGGATAAAACGATCCTAAAAGCTATGACTGGCTTATTCAGTCATAGCTTTTTTTCGTACATTCGTGGAGCTACATTCTATATGTGTCCTACGGAGTCCGCAGCGAGCTATCTTCAGCTTGTTGCGGACTTTTTTTATTTACATGATCACCTGTGAAATTAAGGAGGAAGAACATTGAATCAACAAACATTTGAAAGTTTAGGTTTGAACAATATCTTGACAAGAGTCAGTGAATTCGCTCATACCGATCGTGGCAAAGAAACGATTCTACATTTGCAACCATCCCATGATCAAAAGAGATTGGAAAGGATGCATGAGGAAGTAAAAGAGGCAAGAGCCATTATTGATAGTCACAGTCATGTACCCATTCACACCCTGGGTGACATCCAGGTCATGATTGATCAAGGGAACAAAGGTCTCTATATCCGTCCGCAGCAATTTGGTTCCCTTGTCTCTTTTCTAGAGCATTGTACAAAATTGAAACGTTTTATGAAAGATAAGCACTTCCTAGCCCCGACCATCTCTCTTTATGTTGATTCCATCGCGGATCTATCCCAATTGGAAGAGGAGATTTACGGAAAAATACGCCATGGACAAATCGATGAATCAGCATCGAAAGAGTTAGGGAAGCTGAGAAGAAAAATGGACAAAACTCTAAGCGATATGAAAACGAGGATGGAAAGTTCAGCTAAAAAATATAGCTCTTTACTTCAAGAGAATAGGCCGGTGGATAAAGGAGGTCGATTGACTCTTCCTGTCAAAAGAGAGAACCGGTCCAAAGTGAAAGGTGTCATCCTTGATCAATCTTCTTCTGGTGCGACGTTATTTATAGAACCTAAAGAAGTGACGGCCCTTCAAGAGGAATTCGGACTTTTGAAAATGCAGGAAGAGCAGGAGATGGAACGGATTCTCTATGCGTTGACGGCCTCTGTTCTAGAAAAGGAATATGAATTGAATATCGCTATGGAAACGATGCACCAGTATGATGTTCTTTTTGCAAAAGCGAAATACAGTAAATTGATTGATGGGAATCCCCCTGTCTTTTCACAAGGGGAAATTGAGGTCAAAGAAGGTCGTCATCCTCTATTAGGGGAAAAAGCCGTTCCGCTGAATCTCCATATGGGTGGAGAGGATCAAGCCCTGCTTATTACTGGTCCAAATACAGGAGGGAAGACGGTAACGTTAAAAACGGTCGGATTGTTTTGTTTAATGGCGCAATGTGGACTGCCGATTTCCGCACAACCCGGGAGTAAGTTACCTCTTTTTCAGCATGTATTTGTGGATATTGGTGACGGTCAAAGCATTGAAGAGAATTTAAGCACTTTCAGTTCAAGGCTGACCAACTTGATTCATGTTTTGCAGCAAGCCAATGATCATTCCTTGCTACTACTGGATGAAATCGGTTCTGGTACAGACCCGGGTGAAGGGATGGGATTAGCCACTGCGATTCTGGATCAACTTGCTCAGAAGGGCTCGACGATTTTAGCGACCACTCACTATAGTGAAATGAAAACCTATGCCTTGGAGAAAGAAGGGTTCATTAATGGAGCGATGGCTTTCGACTTGGAAACCCTCAAGCCTACGTACCAGTTGCAAATAGGGACAACCGGGAAAAGTCAGGCGTTTGATATCGCTTATAAATTAGGGCTGCATCCGGAAATTCTCAATCATGCTTATACCATCACATATAAGAAGGAAGGGAACTTTACGAAAGAGGATGAGCTCTTGAAGAATCCATCCTATGCCAAGCAAGTGGCGATCAATAGGTACAGGCAAAAACGAAAAGCTCAAAAGAAAGAGGAGGCAGGTTTTCAAATGGGGGATAATGTATGGATTCCTGCAGAAGAAGAAATGGGCATTGTTTATAAAGGTCCGAATGCTTTAGGGAATTATGTTGTCCAAGTTAAAGGGGAAAAGAAAGAATACAATCACAAGCGCTTGAAACTTCATATCTCAGCTGATGAACTATATCCTGATGATTATGATTTTGATATTATATTCAAATCCAAAGAATATAGGAAGGTTAAAAAAGTTATGGATCGGAAACATGTCGATGGATTAACTTTGGAAGACGAAGAATAAATGTACACATTGGGAGAATGCTAGCATTTCAATTGGCATAGATAAACGTGTTATTCTGAAGTAAACAGCCAAGAGGGGTGAAGCATGTGAAGAAGCGGACGAAATGGATCATGATTATAGTCGTACTTTCAATAGTTGCTGTTCTTGCCATCCCGGAAGCTTATGCTTATTTAACAAAGCGAAATTATGATAGTGAAGCTGTGACAGCAAATGAAATACCTGAAGGATATGAGGTGGCTACTCTGGCGGGAGGATGCTTTTGGTGTATGGAGCCACCATTTGAGAAATTGAAGGGCGTCCATAGTGTCATATCCGGTTATACGGGAGGAAAAACAAAAAATCCTTCTTACGATGAAGTATCTTCCGGAGGAACGGGCCATATTGAGTCCGTTCAAGTCTATTATGATCCAAACGTCATTTCCTATGAGCAGATTCTCGATGTCTTCTGGAGACAAATCAATCCCACCGATGACGAAGGTCAGTTTGTGGATCGAGGGTACCAATATACGACCGCCATTTTCTATCATACCCCCGAACAGCGGGAAACTGCTGAACGTTCCAAACAAAGACTCCAAAGCTCCAGTCGCTTTAAGAATGAATTAGTCACTCCGATTCGAAAAGCGGAAGAGTTTTACAAAGCAGAGGAATACCATCAAGATTATTACAAGAAAAATAAAGTGAGGTACGATTTTTACCGTGGCAATTCAGGTCGCGATCAATATTTAGAAGAAAAATGGGGCGAGGACTTAGAAGTGGATCTTCCTAAGAAGTAACCTTTTTGACTGAACGCCGTCTTTTATACTAAAACAAAACCCCTTCGCGGAAGCGAAGGGGTTTAAATCAATGAAATTCAATAACTCTCTGTTTCTTTAGGAATGGAAGGATTCGCATCCGTATCCATACTTGTATAGCCTACATAACTAAAACCGATGACAATGATCATTAGAATGGCCAGCAAAATTCTTCTCATTAAGTTTCCTCCATCACTACAATACGACAGAAAAAAGCAGACTTTGTCGAATATTGTAGATTGTTGCTTATTCTATTGTAAGTGTTCGTAAATAAGATTACAAGCGTATCATTCGTCTAAGAAACCATTTTTAAACCGATGACTCCGGCAACGATACAAGTAATGAACAACAGACGTTTCCGGTTCGCTTTTTCTTTGAAGAAAAAGATTCCAAGCAATACAGTACCTGCTGACCCGATTCCTGTCCATATCCCATAGGCTGTTCCGATTGGAAGGTCTCTCAAAGATAGTGAAAGAAAATAGAAGCTTGCTGCACCTGCAAGTATAGCCATGAATGCCGGTTTCCTTTTTTGGAACCCATCTGACAATTTCAAGAAGAACATGGCTGTCATTTCTCCCACTCCTGCCATCATTAGTAATACCCACGCCATGCTTATCCCTCCTGCTGTACTTGTTCTGAGTTTGACTCAGACATTTTTAAGCCAATAATCCCTGTAATTAAAAGTACAATAAAAAAGACTTTCCCAGCTCCGCCTCCGTCGCCAAGAAAGATCATTCCGATTAAAGCTGTGCCTGCTGCACCAATCCCTGTAAATATCGCATAACCTGTTCCAATATCAATAACTTTTAATGCTTTTGTGAAAAAAGTGAAGCTGATAATGATACATATGACGGTAACGGTTGAAAAGAGGGGGTCCGTGAATCCCTCTGACAATTTCAACCCAACAGCCCAACCGATTTCAAAAAAAGCACCGAAAAATAAATAAATCCATGCCATCGTTTCATACCTCCCTAATGTTCCGGGTTTTTAATGCCAAGCCAGAAAATTTGCCAACTTGCTTCTTGTCTTTCTTCAAAAACATCCCGGTCATAAAAGTTTTCTTCCAGAAACAAACCGTCAATCAACGTATAAAAAGCAGAAGTTAGCGTATTTGTAGAAAGAGGGCGGATGATTCCTTTCTTTATCCCATGCTCAAATACCGGACGGATAATCTCTGTCATACAGTCTTCCACCATCAAGAAAACTTTCTTAATTTCATCTGCGAATTCTTCGGGTGGAAAAAAGGTTACACGCTTGAAAAACATGCCTTCTGTTGAATGAGCCATATGTTCCAGATAAACACGGTAGATCTCATGAAGATGATCTGCCACGGAGTCTTGGTGAATGGATCCTGCTTGATTCATCAAGTGACTTTTTTCTCTTTCCCCAACGTCATAAAGAACGTGAAGAAAGATATCTTCTTTATTATCGAAATGGTTATAAAGAGAAGGTTTTTTTATTCCAACCGCTTTAGCAATATTGGCAAGAGTCGTATTTTCGTATCCATAATTGGCAAAGAGCTTAAGACTCTCATCAATAATCGTTTCTTTTGTCATTCAGCTCTCTCTCCTTTCGGCTAACTAACGTTTGTTAGTCTAATTTTATCACGGCAGGTGAATGTTGTCCAGACCTCTATTTTCGACATGTTTAGTCACGAATAATGTAGGGAATGCTTTGTAATAAGAGGACTTATACCATAATAGGAAATGGGAAGAACGAAGGCACATAATATGGCAAGGTGCCTGATACTAAAACAGAAGGGGATTGAATCGGTGAATCAATATAAACTGGATCGATACGAAGGGGCTTATGCGATTTTGGTCGAAGAATCCGAATTTAAGAATGAACTTTCTGTACTCAGAGAGCGGCTTAGCTTTGTAAAACCAGGAGATTATGTTGAAATAGAATTCGATTCCATTGGGAACCTAAAACATGTAGCCATTTTATCTAAATGTGACAAAATGGAAAAAGCTTAAGAAGAAGTGCGTCAGCGGTTCAGTTCTTGAACCGCTGACGCACTTCTTTTTTATTCGCTAAAAACTCCCGCTTGTGGAAGACGCATTTTCGGGGGGCGTTTGCTTAGTTTATGTGTCAGAGTGGCTTTCTCCCACGGGAGTCATGCAGTTTTGGTAGTGTCTTCCACTATCGACTATTAGAATTCTGAAAGCATGCTGCATCAAACTTTCAGAATTCTAACATCTGGACATGGGGTTTACTCTTACAGTTCCATTAAGCTGAATGGCTGCTATTTGAACAGCGGTTTTGAGACACTAATAAGGCAAAGGGGCGAACTGTTTCCCGCAGCCCCATCCACTAAAAAGACAACTCGAAACTAAAGAATCCTGCCATTAAGTTGAAGATATGGAAGGGTATTGTTATTTATTCATAATATTTTGACAACAATGTCGAATTACCTTGCATTTCTATTGTATATCATCATAATAAAAGTAAGAGATTTGTACTGGGGGGGATACTCATGCTATTACGTAATGCGATGGACCTTTTGGATGAGGGTGTACTGATCAGTGACGAAGAATACACTATCACATACGTCAACCCTGCCTATGTAAGGATGTTCCAATTAGAGGAAGAGCGCATTGTTGGAGAAAAACTCAATCATTTGTATCCGGACTTAGCACCAGAAAAAAGAGTCTTATCCAAGTCCATTGAAGAAAAAAGACATAGATTTTGAAGGGATGGAGTTTCAATGGCAAGGTGTGGACATGGTGCTGCATATTTACACTAAACGCTTTATCCATGAAGGAGAGAACTTTATTCTCATCCGTATTTTCAATAGGACGGAACAATCAAAAAGAGAGAAAGAGTTAATCCATATGATTGGAGAAATGACGGCTAATATTGTAACCATAGCGAAAGGTTATGCCCTTTTACCATTACAGCCAATCTTAAGAGAGGAACAACGCCATATCTTATTGGAAAGAGTACCTGTTTTATGTCAGGAACAGAATGTGAGTCGACTGGCGATTCAGTTCTCGGGTATTACTTCGATTGATGAAGAATGGGCAGTCCTTTTGAAAAATCTTATGATGAGTCTTAGGATGTTGGGCATTGAAGTTGTTCTAGCCGGCATGCGGCCCCAGGTAGTGATGCAATTTACAGAGAATCATATCCAATTGGATGGAGTACGGACATTTATGAACGTGCAGCAAGCAACCAAGTATTTTCTGGAGACAGGGTTAAAGCCGAGGTTCGAATAGTATTAAAAATAGTATCATCTACCATTAGGCCGACAGGCTTTCATTCATTAATCATTAGCATAGGGGAGATGAAGTAGGAATTCTAAAAGAGTCTTCTCGAATCAAGCGCGTGTTCAGTCTGCATTTATAATTAAGGGAGCAGCCTGATTTCCATACACCTAGACATCCTCCCCACTTGTTGCTGCTCCTTGAGGAATTTGAATTTAGAGAAGATGATCTTTCCTTACTCCTTCATAACTTCTGCATAAAACCATGACGTTTTCATTACTACCTCTATATCCATCTTCTCTTAATTTGTTTCAGTAAGTCCTTCCATTTCAACAGAAGAACACAGACTCCCTGCTGTTTAATGTGCTATAATACAAACAAATGTTCTTGAAAGGTGATCGATATGGAAGAACTACTGGACGGACTTAACCCATCACAACAAGAAGCGGTTGTATCTACAGAAGGATATGTCCGCGTCATCGCAGGTGCTGGATCTGGAAAGACACGGGCCCTCACTCATCGGTATGCCTTTATCGTGAATGAGCTTGGGATCGACCCTGCTAATATGCTATCTGTAACTTTTACAAATAAAGCGGCCCATGAAATGAGACGACGGGTGAAAAAATTAATTGGGGGAGAGCAGGACACCGGTTTTATAACCACGTATCACGGATTCTGTGTCCGTGTCCTGCGTGAAGATATCCACCGGCTTTTTTACCCGAAGAATTTTGTCATCCTGGACGTGGAAGATCAGAAAATTTTACTAAGAGAAATCTTTGAAGATATGGGGTTAAAACTGAATGATAAAACATTCAAAAGAATACTCGATAAGATTGGAATTCTGAAAGGAAACACACATTATGTACAACAAATGATTCTACGTGGAGCCATGCCATCCGTAGAGAACTCTGGTGACCTGGACAGTCAGATTATTCAACAATATCTGAAGAAGCAAAAGCGTGTGTACGGACTGGATTTTGATGATTTGCTTAATTTTGTCTTTACTCTTTTCGAGCAGAATCAAGAAGTGCTCGAAAAGTGGCAGGATCGACTTTTCTACATACAGGTCGATGAATTTCAGGATAGCAGCTTAAAACAATTCGAACTTGTGAAAATGCTTGCTGAGAAACAGGGGAATCTATTCGTCGTCGGTGATCCCGATCAAACGATTTATGAATGGCGGGGAGCTGACCCTAAGTACATGGTTGACTTTGAAAAGTACTTTCCTGATGCTCAGACCATCTTTTTAAAGGAAAATTACCGTTCCACGCCAGAAATTCTCTCTTTGGGAAATGCCTTGATCCGCAATAATTATTTCAGGGTGGATAAGGACATGCTTCCTGTCAATCCTTCAGGAGTGAAAGTGGTTCATTATCATGGGAAAGACGAGATACAGGAAGCGAAATGGATTGTGAATAGGATTAAACAACTCGTGGAAAAAAAGAAAGCGGATTTGAGTGAGATCGCTATTTTGTATCGAGCGAATTACTTATCTCGTTTTGTAGAACAGGAACTTATCGCTGAAAATATCGAATATACGATTTTCGGTGGATTTAAATTCTTTGACCGCCTGGAAATTAAGGATGCCCTCGCCCACTTAAGGATGATCGCTTTTCAGGATGATTTGTCTTTCAGCCGAATCATTAATGTACCGAAGCGCCAAATTGGGAAGAAGCGGATGAGTTTCCTCAGGGAAAAAGCGGAAGAGGAGGGGCGACCTCTCTATGAAACCCTGAAAAAGTATGCGGGCCATGATCGGCTGAGGCGAACAGGTGCTCAATCTTTTATTGACGCGATCGAATATTTAAAGGAAATCAGAGGCAAAAGAAAAGTTTCGGAGCTGCTTCAAGAAGCTATGCAAGTGACGGGGTACGAAGCTTATCGGAGGGAGGACGGGGATCAAGAAAGGTTGGATAATATGACTGAGCTCCTTCATTCGATTGTCCAGTATGAGCAGACGCTTGGGGAAGATATCGATTTGGAGGAATACTTGCAAATGGTTTCTCTCTATACAGATAACGAAAGGGCAGACCAGATCGATTCCATTAAACTCATGACGATTCATACTGCCAAAGGACTGGAGTATCCTTATGTATTCGTTATTGGCATGTCGGAAAGTGTTCTCCCTAATGTCCGGGCCATCAGGCAGCGGAAAGACAGGGGACTGGAAGAGGAGCGCAGGCTTGCCTATGTAGCCGTGACGAGAGCGGAAAAGGAGCTCTATTTGACCGAATCTGAAGGTTTTCAAAATGGAGGGCAAAAGAAATACCCGTCCCGTTTTATATTTGAAGTCGAAGATCGTTTCTTTGACCGTATCGGAGAGTTGGATGAATCTCTCATGGAAGAAGCGAAAGAATATATTCGTGCCTCCCATCGTCTTGAGAGAGAGCCTTCTGGTGATTTCTTTGAAACAGGAACACGGGTCAAGCATCCCGTTTTCGGTGAAGGCTCCATCGAAGAAGTCGATGAGAAGAAGAATAATTACATGGTCTTTTTTGACCGGCTTAAAGCTCCTAGGCCGATCAGTCGGAACTTTAAAAAACTAGAAAAATTATAAAGAAATCAGAAGACCCGTCACGTTTAAACGTGACGGGTCTTCTTTAGGAGTCCCATCATAGAGGGACAAAGAATTTTATATAGCGTTCGCAATATTCATTGCTTTTTCTGCCCGTTCCTCTTCAGGACCATAGTATTCCAGCTGATAGATGACATCGAGATCTCCATCATACCATTCCACAAATATATGATCCTCCTTTTCCTGGACACCAGCTACAGCGCCAGAGTTCAAAGGGACCTGCAGTTCTGATTCTTGGAGAATGTTTTCGGGCTCATACAAGGTGTTTACCATGACTTTCTCTGAACCATCCGATTGGTAGAGGACCTCGACTTTCTTGTCTTCCACCTTTGACTCAACCTGGGTGACTTCGAATGGCATATCTTCAGGAAGACCAAGCTTTTCCTTTTTTTCATCCGATAGATCCTCTACCTGCTGAGCAAACGTCTCAGGATAAGCTGTTTTCAAGTCCTCAAGTGATAAATTTTGCGAAGAACAGGCGGCGAGAAAAATCAAAGTCGCGAACAGTAGCATTTTTTTCCACATGTTTTCCACTCCTTGAACAGTAAAAAAACTTCCGTTCACATTTTATCATACTTTCCTCTGTCCGATTCTTGAAAATTCTGATCTGTTTCCAGTCGATCGCTTGTTCTAGATCAGGATACATCGACACGGGTGTATAATAATTTTAAGATTATATAAAAATAGTAGGATTTTCTTATATAACTTGAAACGTTTAAGGGAATCAAACGTAATAGAGAGTAGATAAATAAAATCAACAGACTGGGTGACGGCTCAAAGGGGAAAATCTTAATCACAGCGAAAGGTAGGATGACATGGAAGCAATTCAAATTCGTACGTTTCTTGAAAAAGATTTTGACGCTGTCCAGCAATTAAATGAAAAAGAAGGATGGAGCGGCCTTGTTGAACGTAGTGAGGAGACCTTATGCTCCTGGCTGAATTCAGAACCAGCCTTGGTTGCGGTTGTAGATCATGAACTCGTCGGCTTTCTCCGAGGACTGACAGATGGATCCATCACTTTGTATGTGTGCGATCTTCTTGTGAAAGAAAGTTTTAGAAATCAGGGGATTGCGGAGAAATTGATCCAAACCGCTCACGAATGCTATCCAAGTACACGTGTGGAAATGTTGGCTTCAACAAAATCTGAGGGTTACTATGCAAATCAGGGATATCGATCCTTTTATGGATTCAGGAAATCAGCTGAAGAGATGTAAAAAAACAACTGACCCGATGACATCGGGTCAGTTGTTTTCTTTTATATATTCAGCTTCTTCCTCAGGACTGAGGAGGCGCTTGGCTCTCCCAATTGTACCACGCTGCATTTCCCAAATCGTATTATGGTCAGCTACAGCATTTGAAAAATCCTCATCGGCCCATTTCATTAAAATTTGTTTATAGACATGCTTATGATTCAAATCATTCGTTTCCAAATGTTCGAGCAGCCAAGAGATGCGAAGGGGGTGGATTTCGAAAAACGTCCATTTTTCATCTGCTTTCACTTTCTGATGTGCCATGCCATGAATGTATTCCTGGTATTCCTTGTCTGTCAATTCCGGTCCTGAAATCTCTCCTCCAAAAGGGTTTTTCCCATCTCTCTCATAGGCTCTCAGTTCTTCCGCATTCACTGTTCCTGTGACACCATGAGCGATGGATGCCCCCTGGGTTTGTACATACAAATAGGCTCCTGTGACGGCACCGATACATAGACAGAACGAAAACCATAGGATTAATCTCTTCATGTGCAGCCCCCTTATAAGTGTCTACCAGTAATTTCTATTATATAGGAAGGGGAAGGGGAGAAAAAGAGAATGGATACAAATAAACTTGTATGACCTCTCCTTAGCTATCGACATAATGAGCTAATTTTGCTGCAAATGAGCGTGGGATGAACTTGGATGCAAAGGCCAATCCTTGGTTCATCACACCGGGAACAACCACGCGTTTGCCTTTCACAAAGCCGAGGAACCCGGATTTGGCTACCGATTCAGGGGACATCGTACTGTTCACAAGTTTCGTATGCTCTGCTTTTGCTGTTTTGAAAAAGTTGGTATCTGTTGCGCCCGGGCATAAGGTGGTAACCGTCACACTTGTATCTTTCAGTTCCTCTACAAGAGCTTCTGAAAGGGAAAGGACGTAGGCTTTAGAAGCATAATATACGGCCATTTTTGGACCAGGCTGGAAGGCAGCCGTGCTCGCTACATTCAACACTCCTTTAGGAATGGAGCGGAAGCGGGCCGCTTTGATTTCCGGCAAGAACAGGTGGGTCAGTTCAGTAAGTGCATTGATGTTCACCTGCAACATTTTTTGTTGGTCCAGTAGAGGAAGGTCTTCAAAAAGTCCATTCAAACCAAAACCAGCATTATTTACAAGAACCGTAACATTTAAGCCAAGTTCTTTTACCTTGCTATACACAATTTCAGCTGCTTCCGGTTCTGATAAATCCTGGGGAATAATAGTGATTGGGTGACCATCAAGTTCCTCTTTCAACTGATGAAGCTTGTCTTCGGATCGTGCAACGACAATCAAGTTATATCCTGATTTTGCGAATAGACGGGCGAGCTCGTATCCAATACCACCCGAGGCTCCTGTAATCAATGCAGTTGGCTTCATGAAAATCTCTCCTTTAACAACTTCGAATGCGTTTGATGATAATAGTCTATACCCAATTACCAATAAGAACAAATCACACTGTCTGCCAACATAAAAAAAAGACCATGTCTCCCGATAGTTGGATGACCTGATCTAGTACGCTGTGGCTATACAATCTCTCTACGCTTCAGTGTCTGTATCGCTCCGAAAAGCAGGGAAATAATCAACAATATTGTGATCAAACCAGCCATCCAGAGGTCTTGCTCAACTTCTCCGCTTCTTAGTAAGAAAGGGAGGTGGGAGGTTATTTGTGTTGGACTCCATTCCAAAAGGTGAGAAAAAACACTGGTGATCAAATTTAAGACAATGATCATACTAATCGTTAAAAACAAGACAAGACCGGGAATCTTTGTCCATGTGTTCATGAAGAGGCTTAGGCTGATGACAAAGATTATATACAGTGCATAAAAGGCAGCGGTACTCATTACGTGAATGAAAGAGATATCACCAAAAAGAAGTTGCACATAATACCAGCTTGCAAGCAAGCCGATAAAAATAGAAAGAAGAATGATTGTGACATGAGCTGCCCACTTCGCAGTCACATAGGCGATATAAGATACCGGCTTTACAAGAATCAGCTCCGCAACCCCTGATTTCCTTTCTCCAGCGATCGTTCCCATTGTAATCAAAGTGATGACGAGCACTCCAAGCGTATTTATTTGTGAGATACTCATCATGAATACATTCGCTGCCGGCGGAGTCGGAATATCAAAGGTCGCACCTTCAGGGAGCCCTCCAGTAGATTCTAGTATTTGAGGGAGGTAATAAGTTGTTAAAGGATCAATGATACAAAAAAGAATGAAGACGAGCGGAACCCAAACCCACTTGTAATTTCTGGCGGACTCCAGGCATTCCTTTTTATAGATGGTCAGCCATTGCATGCTCATTCACCACCTTCATGAATAGATCTTCAAGTGTCGTCTGTCCTACTTCAAAGAAGAGAAGCGGCCATTGTTCTTTGTGTACAAGGTCTAAGAGAACGTCACGGGCCTCAGCGATATTTTGTACATATACATGCAGCTTTTGCTTTTGAATATCTGTATGGGTGACGAACGGGAATGCCTCTACTATTTCTTTGTATAATTCCATGTTTCCTTCAAAACGAAGCGTGATTTTATCTACCTGATGCCGTTCTTTGACATCTTGAAGAGAGCCTGATTCTACAATAGATCCTTTATGCATGAGGAGTATTTCATCACTTGCCTCCTCCGCATCATTCAGGATATGTGTGGAGTAGAGCAGCGTAGCTTCTTGCTTTAAATCTTCCATCAAATTTAATACATCACGCCGCCCGATTGGGTCCAAAGCGGATACTGGTTCATCAAGCAGGAGAACGCTTGGCTTGTGGATCATGGCTTGGGCAATTCCGAGTCTCTGTTTCATCCCACCTGAGTAACTGGATATTCTTCGGTTTTTGGCATCGGCAATACCAACACGGTCCAGTAACTGTTCGGCTCGTTTTTGAGATTCCAGTTTAGGGATGTTGGAGAGACGGGCGACGAAGTGAAGAAATTCCTTGCCAGTCATCCAATTGTGAAACTGCGGATGTTGGGGCAAATAGCCGATGTATTTTCGAATATCACCGCTTACTCCATTTGAGAGCTCCACTTCACCTGAGGTGGGGTGCATGAGCCCTGCAATCATTTTTAAGGTTGTCGTCTTTCCTGCACCATTTGGGCCGAGCAAAGCGACACATTTCCCTTGTGACAAGTCGAATGTGATGTTTTTTACAGCATATTCTTTATCAAACTTTTTTGTCAGATTTTTTAGGTGGATCACGACTCATGACTCCTTCCAAAGATAAAGTAAGCGATGGGGCCGAGCGTGTTGATGAATAAAATAATGAGCGCCCAAATCCATTTCGGTCCTTTGGTAGACTCCGCCCGTATTAAGCTTACAAGAGCTGTAATCATCAAGACCACCTGGATGATAATCAGGGGAGCGATGATCGCTAAATTTTCGTTCATGAATTCAATGACGTTTTGAGTGAATAACATGTGATCACCTCCTTATAAGTTTTTTGTTCGTCTCTTTAAAATATTATGGTTTTATTCTCGTATCTTTCCTTTGCCAGGCCGTCTTCCATAAGATGAAAAAGATGATGCTTGGCACAGGGAATTGAATGAGCCCTACGATTCCCCACAACCAGGGAGCTTTTCCAATTTTTCTTGCTTTAATAAAAAGAATTGAACTTTGTGTCATCAGGATGAGGGCGACGAGAATCCATCCCCATAAAGGCATTTCTTCAGGTCCATAATGTTTCATTGCCGCATCTCCACCATTTCATAGCGTTCTTTATAAAAGTATCGGATTAAAACAATAATGGAGATGATTTGTGCGAACACAAACAAAAGAGGGACATAGAATAAGCTGAAAATGAGGAAAGAAATGAAAACGAACGCAATTCCCCATAAACAAGTTAATTCAAACCATAGTCGTTGGTACCAACGGGCGGACTGTTCTTCGACAAGATTCTCAAAGTAGGACAGGGAAGGTTCTGTTACTTCCATTTGTTCATCCGTTTGAAGAGCCGAATCCCGCAGCCGTTCTTCTAAATTTTTCGATGTCTTTTTATCTGTCATCCGTTTTCAGCTCCTTTCGTAAATACTCAAGTCCATAATGAACCCTTGATTTCACTGTCCCAACTTTTGCCTTGGTCATTTTCGCAATGTCCTTATAATCATATCCGTAATAATGCTTTAAAACGAGCGGGATTCGATGGTCGTCCTCAAGTTTCCATAAAGCCTCCTGGACTTCATGCCAATCACTTGAAAGAGAAACAGGGGAGGGGGCGAATTCTTTCCTCAGTTTCTCATCCAGTTCATATTTTCTTTTTTGCTTTCGTTTGTAGTCCAAGTATGTGTGTGTAGCAATCTGGATCAGCCATGTAGAGAACTTGGAGCGATGGTTAAACTGGTTGATTTTCTGGATGGTCTTGATTAGAGTGTCCTGTGTCACATCATAAGCTAACTGTTCATCCCCGCTCATTTTCCATATATATTTAACGATGAAGCTATAGTATTTTTTCAAAAGTTCAGCAAGCGCATGTTCATCTCCATCTTGTGCTCTCCTGATGAGATCCGAATCCATTAAACATCCCTCATTTCGTTCCCTGACTATACGACGTTAGCTTTTGTTGATTCGTTCAAACGAAAGATAAAAAATTTCTATTTTCCTATTTTCCATCATAATTGTTAATAAAAGTCCCTGAAAATGAGAAGAAAAAAGTTATTGGACAACCTGGCAGGATTGTGGAAGACTTGTTTTCAATACTTTTGTTGAGCGGATGGGGGCTGCATCAGTGTCTCGAAACCACTTCCCGAATAATCAGCTATTCAGTTTGATGGGGGTATAAGGATAAAACTCCCATACCCAGGTATTTGAATTCTGAAAGCTTGATACAGAGCGTTTGATCCTTTTAACAATCCGGATAGCGGAAGACCATCCAACTTGGTAAAAAGTTCTTTTCTCACATACATCGAATGGGGTGGTTGGGAAGCCGCGAGACTCCCGTGGGAGAAGGAGTTAGGCGAGATCCCGCAGGACGCAGTCCGAGGAAGCTCGGCGCTCCCCCACAGGAAAGCGGGTAGCTTCCCAGCCACCCCTGACTCCCATTATGGCAAACGAAGCCTGAAAAGATCTCGAAACTGAGTCTCCAACAAACGAGAGCTTATATGGAATGACCATTGATATTTATGCTTAAGAATTATTGGAACAGACTGGTTGACTTTATTATCTGAATTTTATAGACTATTGGAAAGATATTTTTAAAAAGTGGCTTTATTACAAAGTCGAAATAAGCAAGTTGAGTAGAGAATGAGTTGAGTTGAGGTATAGGATGAGCTGAGCTGAGTGAGCGAGGAATCTTCGGACGTAAGGAGCCGACGGATTGCCTGGCCGATTTTCACCCCTTTTCTATCCACTCGTTTTCATCCCTCAACGTCTCATTCTCCATGATTTTAATGGAGAGGTGAGCCTTTATGACCACTTTTAACACATTTCAAAACGATGCTGAAGAGCATCAGACCATACCGATTACACAATCGTTTTATACGGATACGTTAACACCCATTCATATGTTTCATGCACTGAATCATGAAGCCGTGTACATGCTTGAGAGCCAGGATCCTGAATCACCATGGTCGAATTACTCATTCCTTGGTCTTGATCCAATGGTGCAAATCAAAGAGGAGGAGCAGCAGTTCCAAATCAAAGACTTTGACCTGAACGAAGTCACGCATTCTGCAGACTTCAAGTCTGCTTATGAGAAAGTACTGGCAAAGCTTGATGTGAAACAGCCTCCGATCGATCTTCCCTTTAAAGGGGGAGGAGTCGGTTATATCAGCTATGATGCAATTTCGGATTATGAGCCTGTAGAGAGAGCCATGGAGGATGAGTTGAATCTGGCTAATTATCATCTGCTTTTCTGCAAAACATTAATTGCTTACGATCATAAGACAAAAGAAACGACGATCCTATCCTTCGCCAGAAAGGAAGTGGATCGACCATTAGAAGAAGTTTATTCTGAAACGAAAAAGCGTATTGAATCCATTATAAGTAAGCTGCAGAAGGCTGACACACTTCCTGATCTCATGCTTATTGGAAATGAAACAGATGACGAATCCTTCCAGTTAGACAGCAATTATCAACCAGAAAAATTCAAAGCTGATGTGGAAAAAATCAAAGAGTATATCCGCGCGGGAGATATCTTTCAAGCGGTTTTATCTCAACGTTTTCATACAGTAACGGACCGAAGTGGATTTGAACTTTATCGGGTGTTGCGGAGAGTGAATCCTTCCCCATACATGTTTTATTTGAAAATGGATGAGGTAGAAGTCATCGGAAGTTCACCTGAACGACTCCTAGAGGTCCGTGATCGAAACCTTGAAATCCATCCCATAGCTGGAACGAGAAAAAGAGGAAGAACCAAAGAAGAAGATGACGCACTTGCTGAAGAGCTTCTTCAAGACGAGAAAGAGTTAGCAGAACATCGGATGCTCGTAGATTTAGCACGTAACGATATCGGCCGCGTAGCTGAATATGGAACGGTACAGGTAAGTGAATATATGACAATCGGACGTTTTTCGAAAGTCATGCACATCATCAGTAAAGTGACCGGTCGATTGAAGGAGAGTGTTTCGCCAATTGACGCCCTGATTTCCTCCTTTCCGGCTGGAACATTATCAGGAGCACCAAAAGTTCGGGCCATGCAGATTTTGAGAGAGCTTGAACCTACTCCTCGAAACCTTTACGGGGGTGGCATTCTTTATTTAGGCTTTGATGGAAACATTGATTCCTGCATCACCATCCGAACGATGACAAGAACAGGAAAAGACCTATATATACAGGCAGGGGCTGGAATTGTTGCTGATTCTGACCCTGAAGCAGAGTATCAGGAAACATTGAGCAAAGCGAGTGCATTGAAGAAAACGATTCAACTAGCAGAGAAGGTATTTGAGAAGAGTGGAGAAGGAGTGGAGACGAGATGAAAGATACATTGAGTAAAGTTGTCGCAGGTGAGGTAATGACAGAACAGGAAGCCTTTGAAGCGATGGATCGAATCATGAATGGAGAAGCTACGACCGGCCAGTTGATGAGTATGTTAAGCGTAATGCGTTACCGGGGAGAAACAGTTGAAGAAATGACCGGTTTCGTTCGAGCCATGCGTGAGAACATGACCAAGATGGGTACCAATGATCCTGCCATTGTAGATACGTGTGGAACTGGCGGTGATGGCGCTTCGACATTTAATATTTCTACAGCTGTTTCCATTGTCCTTGCGAGTATGGGAGTAAAAGTTGCCAAGCACGGGAATCGGAAAGTTTCTTCCAGAAGTGGAAGTGCCGATGTTTTGGAAAAGCTGGGCGTTCCGATTGATACGAGTCCAGAGCAGGGGGCAAAGGCGCTTTCTCAAAAAGGTATGACATTCATGTATGCACCTCTTTATCACAAAGCTATGAAACACGCAGGACCTGCACGGAAAGAGCTGGGTTTTCGTACCATTTTCAACTTGCTCGGGCCCATGTCCAACCCTGCAAATGCTAGAAGACAACTGATCGGCATTTATGATACGAATTATGCAGAAAAAATGGCGGAGACTCTAAAAAACCTGGGCTCTACTCACGTGCTCTTAGCAACAGGCAGAGATGGTTTGGATGAAATTACAGTCACAGGGAAAAGTGATCTCGTTGAACTGAAGAATGGGGAAATCACTCGTTTCACGGTTTCACCTGAAGATTTTGGCCTTCCATTAGGTAATTTGAAAGACATTCGTATTTCCGAAACGGAAGAAAGTGCTCAGATCATTAAAGATGTCTTCTATGGTCGTTCAAATGAAAGTGCGACTTCCATTGTCACATTGAACGCAGCGGCTGGACTTTATGTGGCAGGGAAAGCAGCAGACCTTCAAGAAGGTGTTCATCTTGTTCAAAAAGCGCTCAGTGAAGGTATTACAAGTAAGTACTATGAAATGATAGTGAATGAAAAGGAGAATCGTCAATATGCTTGAAACCATCCTAGCTGTAAAACAACAGGAAATCGAAAAACTATATTTGCCAGAAGAGCAATCATTCGCTCATCATTCTCTCTATGAATCTCTGAAGACCGCACCGTTTGCAGCAGGATTAATTGCAGAGGTGAAAAAAGCTTCTCCATCAAAGGGGATCATACGGGAGGACTTCAACCCTGTCCGTATCGCCCATGACTATGCTACGGCAGGTGTGCAAGCTATTTCGGTTCTTACGGATCAGCATTTTTTCCAAGGCCACCGTGATTACTTGACGAATATCAAGAAAGTGGTGGATGTTCCTGTATTACGTAAAGACTTTATTATCGATTCTTTGCAAGTAGCTGAGAGTGCGTACATCGGAGCTGATGCTATTCTGTTGATCGGGGAAGCATTGGAAGCCGGTAAGTTGCATGAACTCTATCTTCAAGCCTACGAGCTTGGATTGGAAGTGCTTGTGGAAGTCCACAGTGAAGAAACATTAACTAAAGTACTGAATGAGTTTACACCGAAAATCCTGGGGATCAACAATCGAAACCTTCATACGTTTGAAACGAAACTTTCTCAAACTGAGCGTATGGCAAAGCTTGCACCGAAGGAGTGTTTGTTGGTTTCAGAAAGTGGCATCACCTCCCATGATGATTTACAGAAAGTAGCTGAGTATGGGGCTGAAGGTGTGCTGGTCGGAGAATCTCTCATGCGAAAGAAAGATATCAAGGAAGCGGTCCGTCAGTTGTTGGAAGGAGTGAATGTTCGATGAAAGAACCGATTGTAAAATTATGTGGGAACAGATCTTTATCAGACGTAGCCAAAACTTCTTCTTCCCAAGCATCTCACCTGGGTTTCATCTTTGTCAGGAGAACAAAACGATATGTCCGACCTGAATATGTCGGGCGCTGGGTGAAAAAAATCCGACCAAGACAAAAAATCGTCGGGGTTTTCATCGAGCCTACGATTGAGGAAATTGAAGAGATTCTTCATTTTGTCCCATTAGATGTCATTCAACTGCATGGGAATGAGACGGTATCTCAGTTGTTGAGAATCAAAGAAGCCTTCGGGCTGCCGGTTTGGAAAGTGGTTCACCATCAATCCAATGGGATTAAACAAATGGAGGTCTTCCGTGGTGTTGCTGATGGATACATTGTGGACAGTAAAGTCGAGGGTGCTTCAGGGGGGGACGGGAGTCCGTTTCGATTGGAATGCTGTGCCGACCTACCAGAAAGAAGCGTATGACCAGGGTCGCCTGTTTGATTGCAGGAGGAATCAAACCAGAGAACGTCACAGATCTGTTGCACTATCGGCCAGACGGTATCGACCTTTCCAGTGGAATTGAAATTGGGGATGGCAAAGATATAGGTAAAATTCAAGCAATCATGAAAGAGGTGGAGCAAAATGTTGCAAGTATTTCCTGATTTAAAAGGACGCTACGGTGATTTTGGGGGCAAATATGTACCGGAAACCCTCATGGGTCCGTTGCAAGAGCTGGAAGAAGCGCTTGATCAAGCAATGGCGGATCCGGCCTTTTTAGAAGAGTACCATCATGTGTTAAAAGAGTATGCAGGACGCCCCACTTCTTTGTCTTACGCAGACAAATTGACCGGCCACCTTGGAGGAGCAAAAATATATTTGAAACGTGAAGACTTGAACCATACAGGCGCACACAAGCTTAACAACGCCATTGGTCAAGCTTTGCTGGCTAAAAGAATGGGGAAAGAGAAAATCATTGCGGAAACAGGAGCAGGACAGCATGGGGTTGCATCAGCTACGGTTGCCGCTAAATTTGGACTTCAGTGTATTGTGTTCATGGGAGAAGAAGATATCCGTAGACAGGAGCTGAACGTTTTCAGGATGAAGCTGCTCGGAGCGGAAGTCGTTTCAGTTTCAAGTGGAAATGGAACCCTCAAGGATGCGACGAATGAAGCGATCCGCTATTGGGTGGCCAACTGTGAAGACCACTTCTATTTAATCGGCTCTGTCGTCGGCCCCCATCCTTATCCTCGCATGGTTCGGGATTTTCAGCGGATTATTGGCGACGAATCTAAACGTCAATTTTTGGAGGTAGAGAAAGAGCTTCCGGATCGTATTTTTGCCTGTGTTGGTGGTGGAAGCAACGCTATGGGAATGTTTTACCCATTCCTTGAAGACACGAGTGAATTGATAGGAGTAGAGGCTGCTGGGAAAGGAACGGACACACCTGAACATGCAGCGACGCTTTCAAAAGGAACCCCTGGTGTCATTCACGGATCAATGACCTATCTCATGCAAGATGAAAATGGACAAATTACCGAGCCATATTCCATTTCTGCAGGTCTCGACTATCCTGGGATCGGTCCGGAGCATGCTCATTTATTCCAGACGAAACAAGTACGTTATGAAGCAATAACAGATAAAGAAGCGCTAGAAGCATTGAAGCTTCTGACACAAACAGAGGGAATTATCCCTGCGATTGAGAGTGCCCACGCCCTTGCGCAGGCATTTAAAGAAGCACCTCAAATGAATCACAATGAAACGATTTTGATTAACCTTTCCGGCCGTGGGGATAAAGATATGGCCACATTGATGGAACATTTGCAGGAGGAGGTCTGACATGCTGACGAAGACATCATTTCAGGGGAAACTAACGAAAACAGAAAATTTGTTCATCCCGTTTATTGTAGCTGGAGACCCTAGTCCGGAATTGACGATTCAATTCGCTTTGCGTTTGCAGGAAGAAGGTGCGGATGTTTTAGAGTTGGGTGTCCCTTATTCGGATCCACTTGCGGACGGACCGACGATACAAAGAGCAGCTCAACGTGCATTGAAGTCAGGAATGTCTTTACGTAAAGCCATTGAGCTTGTTCCGAAGTTGCGAGAACATGGACTCGAAATTCCAGTTGTGATTTTCACTTATTACAACCCTGTTCTTCAAATCGGGCATGAGGAATTCTTTAAACTATTAGAACATAATGGAGTCGAAGGGCTTCTTATACCCGATCTCCCATTTGAAGAAAGTGAGGAAATTCGTAACCAGTCAGAAGAAAAAGGCATCGAATTTATATCCCTCGTTGCCCCTAACTCAGATCAAAGGATCAAGCAGATTGCGGAACATGCGAAAGGTTTTCTATATTGTGTTTCTTCTCTGGGAGTAACAGGAGAGAGAAAAGAAATGTCTGCCGAAGCTTTGACCTTCATTGAAAAAGTAAGACAGCACAGCCAAGTTCCAGTAGCTGTCGGGTTCGGTATATCAACGAATGATCATGTTCGACTTGTGAGAGATCATGCAGACGGCGTCATCATTGGAAGTAAAATCATTCGATTGATCGAAGCGGAGCTTGAAAATATTGAAAAAGGTAAAATGGACGAAGCTCTCAAACATTTCACCAATGAAATAAGAGCACTCGTTCAGTAAGTTTTGATAGAGCTGAGAGGAGTGGAGCAGAGTGATCTATATGATCGACCACTATGACTCTTTCACCTACAATCTCGTCCAGTATCTTGGAGAGCTTGGAGAAGAAGTCATTGTGAAGAGAAATGATGAGGTAGTAATAGAGGAAATAGAAGAACTGAGCCCGGACTTAATTTTCCTTTCACCAGGGCCGTGTTCCCCAGGTGAAACCCCGATGACCCTGGATGTCATCGACCGATTCAAAGGAGACATTCCTATCTTTGGTGTTTGTCTTGGTCATCAGGCAATAGCTCAAGTGTTCGGAGGAAGTGTCGTACGCTCGGAGAAATTGATGCACGGCAAAAGCTCTCGTATTTTCCATGATGGAAAAGGGATTTATGAAGGGTTAAGCAATCCGATGGAGGCAATGCGCTATCATTCATTGATTGTAGAGCTTTCTGATTTGCCGGAGTGTTTTGAAGTAACGGCTTCAACCGTCGAAGGGGAATTGATGGGGATACGCCACCTCACTTTTCCTATTGAGGGGGTTCAATTCCACCCGGAGTCTATTGGTACAGGTGAAGGGAAGCAATTATTGAAAAATGTCATCCAAAACCGCGTGAAAGCCTTTATACCTTGAGTCTAGTATCTATATAATACGTAAAAAAGCTGGTACCCCTAAAAAAGGTACCAGCTTTTTTATACTCTCCAACAATCCTGACATATAGTTGAATAAGAAGGGAGAGGGGATGGTTTTTCCTTTCCTGCAACTTTACATCTTCAATATTCGTAGGCATTTAGAACTAATTTTACTACAAAATTCTGGCGGTTATTTGTTTATTTAACAGAAATTTCGTAAGAATAAAGCAATTCTTGGAAAGGGTGTGGTTATCGCTTTCATAAGGGTATGTGAAAAAATGGAATCCTGTGAAAACGCGGGGAATAGCCCTTTCTCACTTGTCAATTTGCCATTTTCACAAAATTAAAATCTATGTTAGTTTTATTATCGTTGTGTTCAAAGAGCGGTATCACACATCGGCCGATGTTTTCATAGAACAGCTCAACAAGAACCAGCCAACAAAAAACATCAGGAGATGATTCAGTAGTTATGGAACTGCAACAAGATCCAACTTTGTTATGGTTTATAGCAATTTACGGAATATTAATGGTCGGCATCGGTGTATTCATGTCGAAAAAAGTAGCCGGCAGTGAGGACTTCGTATTAGCCGGTAAAAGTCTAGGACCTTTTGTATTGATGGGAACGCTTCTAGCCACATGGACAGGAAGCGGAAGTATTTCAGGTGGAGAAACGTCTATGGCTTTCTCATATGGTATTCTTCCTTCTTTGATGATGATGCTCCCAACGTTAGTCGGTATTATCATTCTTTATGTCGTCGCACCTAAAATCCGCGAACACGGAAAATTCACCGTTGCCGGTATTTTAGAGTCGAAATATGGGCGTACATCCCGTAACCTTGCGAGTGTTATTATCATTCTTGCTTATGTCGGTATTGTTTCTTATCAGATGAAAGGCTTTGGATTCATTCTTAATTTGACAACGGGAATGACCGTGCAGACAGGTACGATGATTGGTGCTGCCATGATTATCTTCCTTGCAATGATCGGTGGACTTCGTTCTGTATCTCAAACGGACGCCATCAGTGGATTTTTGATGGTGGGAGGTCTGATCATTACTGTCCCTACAATCATTATGGTTGCAGGTGGTTGGAGTGAAATCGTCGCTAATGTTCCCGAGTCCCACATGAGTGCTACGGGTGGTTTAACAACGATTCAAATGATTGGTTATTTGCTGCCTTCTTTGTTCTTATTACTTGGTGACCAAAACATGTATCAGCGTCTTGCATCTTCCAAAGGGGATAAATCTGCGAAGCGTGCACAAATGGGTTGGCTGATTGCGATGATCGTCATTTCACCATCTATTTCATTGATCGCCTTCGCCTCCCGTTCCATATTCCCGGATATCGATCCAGGAATGGCATTGATGGCTACTACAGTAGCAATGCCGGTAGCTATCGGTGGTATTTTGCTTGCGGCAGCGGCTTCCTTTATCATTACGACAGGAAACTCATACTTGCTGTCTGCAGCTACGAACCTGACGTATGACCTTTATGGTAAATATGTAAATAAAGACGCTTCTGACAAAAAGCTTCTGGCTATGACAAGAATCTTCATCGTAGCCCTTGGTATCTTCGCTTTTGTAATCATCAGTTATTTCCCAACCGTACTAAGTGTCCAAATGTATGCTTACACGGTTTATGGAGCAGGATTGACTCCGGCTGTCCTTGCCGTGTTCTTCTGGAAACGCGTCAATGCAATCGGTGGTGTATCTTCCATGATCGCTGGTGTACTGGCAACATTGACATGGGAAATTGTTCTAGGTCAGCCATTTGAAGTGAACAGTGTAGTAGTAGCTGTGCCTGTTGCGGTTATCGTCTTGATTGTCGCAACACTAATGACTACCTCTGGATCTCAGGCCGAAAAGGCTGCAAAAGCTTCATAATTTAAGAAATCCTCCCGTTATACGGGAGGATTTTTTGTTTACTCTTTTACTTTAAACTGGCGGATTTGTTCATTTAATTGTTTGGAAAGAGAAGACAATTCGTCTGCACTATGAGAAACCTCTTCCACGGAGCTGTTGGATTGTTGGGCAGCTGCAGTCACTTGTTCTACGCCGGCTGCAGATTCCTGTGAAACAGATGCCACCTCTTCGATAGAAGCATTCATTTCATAGCTGTCATTAGAAATTTTCGAGAGTTTGTCGGAAATTTCACGACTTTTGGCTACCATATCTGTCACAGATTCTTCAATTCTATTAAATGTTTCACCAGTTATCTTCATTTGTTTTGTACCTTGATCGACTTCTTCGTATCCATGCTTTAAAGTTGTAACGACAATCGTAGACTCCTTTTGAATGCCTGTGACAATCTCTGTGATATCTTCTACCGAGTTGGTGACCTGCTCGGCTAATTTACGAACCTCATCTGCGACAACAGCAAAGCCTTTTCCGTGTTCTCCAGCTCGAGCAGCTTCAATAGCAGCATTCAAAGATAGTAAATTGGTTTGCTCTGCGATATCTTGAATCACTTGTACAAGTTTAGATATCTCTTGGGATTGTTGATCTAGACCACCTACTTTTTCAACGGCATCTTTAACTATCTGATCGATGTTCTGCATTTGATTTACCGAGTGCTGCATCATTTCACTGCCATCATTCGTCAAGGATAAAACTTGCTGAGAAGAGTCCGCAACGTTTTCTCCGTTTTGTTGGGCTTCCTTAATTTCGTTTACGAATGAATCAATCATTTCAGACAAGCGAGAGGAGCTATGCGCTTGTGATTCAGAACCAGCTGAAAGTTCTTCCATTGTGGAAGCAATTTGTTCACTTCCTTCGCGAACTTCATCAGCGGATTGTTTCAATCCTCTGCTTTGTTCAGATACAGCTGCTGTTGCTTCTTGCAATTGTTCGATAATTCTTTTGATGCTTTCTTTCATTTCGTGGGTGGAAGCTGACAATTGTCCGATTTCATCGTCTCTGTGTTGGATGAGGTCAACCGTCAAGTCGCCTTCTTCGACACGTTTCATATTTTTTTGTAAGTCAGTAATTGGCTGACGAATACGACGCGCTATTATCACTGAAACGATCACGGATAGGATCAAAATGGCTAAAACGGTGATGGTAATCGGTAGAAGAACTGCAGCTCCTTTTTCTTCGAGTTCTGCTTTATCTACTGTTCCGACGATGATCCAGCCAGTCGTTTCATTGATCGAGTAACCTAAGGTTTTTTCTTTTCCATCATATTCGTATGTGATGACGCCTGAAGGTTGATCTTGTTCCATAATCTTCACATAATAACTTTCCTCAGATACATCTGTACCTACAAGTTCTGGATCTGGATGGGAAAGGAATGTACCCTTTCCATCAAAAATCGCTGCGTAACCGGAATCGGCGATCTTCACACCTTCCACAAGATTAAGAAGTGAGTTCATATTAAGGTCAATGGAGAATACTCCCATCACTTCATTGTCATCCATAACAGCGCGGGCTACACTCATAATTGTTTCATTGGTATTGGTATCCATATAGGGAGCTGTCCATATAAGGCTTCCGTTTTCGACGGCATCTTTATACCAAGGGCGCTCTCTAGGATCGAACTCAGACGGTAAAGTCAATGTAGAATCAGTAATTGTTTCTCCAGATTCTTCGACGCCCATATAGGCATTTTTAATGATTTCGTTGGAAGAGCGGATGTCATCCATACGCCGAATGACGCGGTCTTTTTCAGAAGCATAATTGATGAATGCTTGTTCCTGAGAGTAATGATTGACGATATCTTCTTGAGATTGGAAAAACAATTCGAATGAATCATTTAAGGAGTTCATTTGTTTCTCCACATTGTCGGTCAGTTCATCGGTCGTAATGGAAACGCCGAATGTATAGCTCGCATAACCAATGATGATGCCAGCGGCGGTAATTAAAGTGAGGAATGGAATCAAAATCTGCCTCTGCAAGTTTCGATTCCAAATGGAACCTTGTTTACTCTTTTTTCTTTTTCTTAGCATGGTGTACCTCCGATTCTTATGTAAAATCGATGTTGCTTCTTAACAGCATCGTTCCTATACATTTATCGGACGGTAAAAGTGAATTTCAATAGACAGTGACATATTTTATAAGAGAAGCATTCTCTTGTTTATGAAAAGTGAGGATAGAAAAAGCCACCATTTCAAGAAGTAGAAATGGTGGCTCAAAGTAGTGGAGCATAGCGGGCTCGAACCGCTGACCTCTTCGCTGCCAGCGAAGCGCTCTCCCAGCTGAGCTAATGCCCCATATATTTTTTCGACAATTATTATTGTATATAGACAGATGGGAAAAATCAAGAGTTTTTTGTATTCTTCTTCCATTGGTAGTTTTTAAAACGAGGGAAGCATTTAATAAAACGGAGGAGGGTTTTAAAATCAGTTGAAAATTTTTGATTAAGGAGGGAGGTGAATTAGGAACCGATTCCACACTTGGCAAATCAAAAGTATAGAAGTTTTACATAATCTAACAAAATACTTAATATTCATAAAATTGAAAAAACTATATTGACTTCTCTTATTAAGGTTATATAATACTTTTATAACGATGGTAACGCTTACATAAAAGGGGGAGCCTCACTTTTGCCTATCTTAGAAGTCGAAAATGTATCGTTGCAGTTTGGTGGTGTAAAAGCTTTGGACGATGTGTCTTATCACCTTGAAAAGGGTGAGATCTTTTCTTTAATTGGACCGAATGGGGCAGGGAAGACGAGTATGCTGAATTGTATAAGCGGACTGTACAAACCGACAGCAGGCTCTATCCGTTTTAACGGAAAAGAAATTCTTGGGATGAAACCGTACAAAAGAACTTCGTTAGGCATTGCTCGTGCGTTTCAGAATATCGCTCTGTTTGAACATATGTCTGTCCTGGACAATCTGAAGCTGGGACGTCATGTCAAAATGAAAGCGGGAATTTTTACGGGTGGACTTTATTGGGGTGGTGCGGAGAAGGAAGAGGTCGCGCATCGGCATGCGGTCGAAGAAGTGATTGAATTTCTCGAAATGCAGGACATCCGTCATACGCCCGTCGGTACACTTCCATACGGATTGAAAAAAAGGGTAGAGGTAGGTCGAGCGCTTGCCCTGGAACCTGAATTGATTTTGCTTGATGAACCAATGGCCGGAATGAATAGTGCTGAAAAAGAAGACATGGCCCGATTCATTTTGGATATGCATGAACTGAATGGAATTACGGTTTTCCTCATTGAACACGATATGGGGGTCATCATGGACCTTTCTGACAAAATCGCTGTCCTGGACTTTGGAAAACGAATCGGGTTCGGAACCCCAGAAGAAATACAGAAGAACCCGGATGTTATCAAGGCATATTTGGGTGAACAAGAAGTGATCACATAAGGAGGGAATTGTGAAATGACTCACCGAACGCTGCCTCAGCTTTTATTTGATAAAGCGGAGAAAGAAGGGAGGAAAGTGGCCTTCCGTCAGAAGAATTTGGGCATTTGGAAAGAATGGACCTGGCGTAAATATTGCAGAGAGGTAGAATCACTTGCTCTTGGATTTCAAGAAGAGCTTTCGATTCAAGCAGGCGACCGCATCGGAATTATTGGAGACAATCGACCAAACTGGATTGTTACTGAACTGGCAGCACAGTCGATTGGGGCCATCCCTGTGGGGATATATCAGGATGCTTCGTCTAACGCGCTGGCCCATTACTTACACGAATGTGAACCTAGAATTTTAGTAGTTGAGGATCAGGAACAGGTGGACAAGCTTCTTGAAATCATCGATTCTTTTCCAACCATTGAGGCTATCCTTTTCTATAATGACAAAGGTCTCCGGTCCTATTCGCATGACAAACTTATGGATTTGAAAAGTGTACAAGACGTTGGTAGAACACGTGCCAGTGAAGATCCTTCTATTTTTGAGCATCAAATAAAAAAAAGTGAAGTCGATGGATATTGCTTTCATTGGGTTTACTTCCGGAGTGACAAGTCTTCCAAAAGCTGCGACCTTCACACATACCAACCTGATTCAAACGGCTTTATCTATTCATGAGGTAGATGCTGTAAAAGCCGATGACGACTACTTATCCTTCCTGTCTCTCGCTTGGATTTGTGAACAAGTGATGGCGGTCGGACTCTCCCTGACGAGAGGAATGACCATTAATTTTCCTGAAGAACCTTCCACCATTTTAAATGATCTAAGAGAAATTGGACCTCACTTAATTCAAGCACCTCCACGAACATATGAGAACATGTTGACCCGCTTCCAAATTCGAATAAATGATTCCACACGCCTGAAGAAAAAAAATATATGAACTTACTGAATCTGATATAGAAAAACACGCACGAGCAAAATTGAGCAACCGTTCGGTCTCTTTTTTATCGAAGATGAGTTACTCTTTGAATGACTTTTTCATGTACAGTGCTATACGCGACCATTTGGGACTTTCGCGTTTAAAAAGAGCTTATGTGACAGGCGGCAGATTAAATAGGGGTGCTTTTGAGTTTCTCCAAGGATTAGGAGTAAACGTGAAACAAACGTATGGAATGGTTGAAACCACAGGGTATGCTTCTATTCAGAGGGATCATGAATGGACGCCAGCAGGTGCGGGGAAACCATTGCCGGGCCTATCTATGAATATAGCTTCCAGGGGAGAGGTGCAAGTCGAAGGTCTTCAGGTTTTTGCTGGTTATTTAGGAGGCCATCCGGTTACGGAATTTTCTACAGGGGATTACGGCCAAATCCTTGATGCTGGGGAAATGGAAATTCGAGGAAGAATGGAAGAGCGATTGGCTCTGGATTCGACGGATGGACAATCCTCCAGTGAGATAGAAACTGAGCTTCGTAAGAGTCATTATTTACAAGAAGCTGTAGTGTTTGGTGAAGGTCGCTCTTATCTGACGGCCATGCTCACCATTCATCGGGCAAGCGTAGGGCGTTGGGCAGAGAAAAATCAAATCTCCTATACAAGCTATCGGGATTTGACGATGCATCCAGAGGTCATTGACCTCATTAAGGATGAAGTTGTGGAAATGATGTCATCCTTACCGGAAGAAAGTCGCATCAAACGGTTCGTCATCCTTCCTGAAGAGTTACGCCTGAGTGAAGGTGAGATGACGTCTACACAGAAAACGGTAAGAAGAAATGTGGAAAAAAATTATAAACGTTATTTAGCTGCGTTATATAACGATGACGGACAGTTTGATACCCTTTCAAGTCTAAAATCTGAAGAAACGAACGAGGGGGAAATCGTGCCCGTCATCTTATTAGATCGATCACAGGGGGTGGCTTGAGTTGACTTTCTTTATGCAAATGCTGGTCAGTGGAATTGTAGTAGGAAGTATTTATGCGCTCGTAGCATTAGGGTTCGTCCTGATCTATAAAGCTAGCGATGCTCTGAATCTGGCAAATGGAGAATTCGTACTTATCGGTTCGTATATTTGTTTGACACTCGTCACTGCCTTGAAGCTGCCTTTTCTAGTGGCCCTTGCGGTTACCCTGGGCGTATGTGGTGTACTTGGATTATTGGTAGAGAGAGTCGTACTAAGACCGTTACTGAATGCGCCGACCATTTCTGTCATTATGGCGACAATTGGTCTCGGTAACTTGCTCGCAGGGTTGGTCCATATGGTATGGGGACACCAGACGCGCGTGTATCCAAACCTCTTTCCGAACACCCCTGTGACTTTTGGTGAAGTCCTTATTACGCCCGTCTATTTATGGTCGTTCATTATTGTTATGGCTCTGCTGCTTGCTTTTACCATCTTCTTTAAATTTTCAAAAATGGGAGTGGCGATGCGTGCTGTAGCCGATGACCTTCAGGCAGCCGCTAGTATGGGAATCAATGTGAAACGAGTATTTGCTATCACTTGGGCGATTGCTTGTATCGTCGCAGCTGTTGGAGGAGTACTGCTTGGGAATATTAACGGAGTGAATGCAACGATGAGCGTGATCGGACTTACGGTTCTCCCCGTGGTGATACTGGGAGGGCTGGATAGTATCCCTGGAGCCATTGTTGGTGGGTTTATTATCGGCATATTGCAAAGTATGGCAGGTGGATACATCGATCCCCTTGTAGGAGGAGGATTGAAGGAAGTGTTCCCGTTCATTGTCGTTATCTTAATATTAATGATCAAGCCTTATGGCCTCTTTGGAAGAGGTGGAATGGAAAGGGTGTGAGGATGTGAAAAATCCATTTGTCATGGAATGTGGCAATTACAAAACCAAGTACGAAAAAGATATGGCTATTTTTTCAATCAAACGGGTGAAAATCAGAATGCTTGGACTTGCCATCTTAGCCTTCCTGTTCCCTTTGCTGGCTGATAATTACGTGATCGGTCTTGCAACTTTATGTGCAATTGCTTCCATAGGAGCCATTGGATTGAACATATTGACAGGCTTCACTGGACAAATATCCATCGGGGTTGGTGCCTTTTTAGGTGTAGGTGGTTATACATCTGCTATTCTAACAAGCACGTTGGGATTAAGCTTTTGGGTGGCTTTGCCTGTCGCAGGTCTTATTACAGCTTCAGTGGGTGCCCTGTTCGGGATTCCGTCCCTAAGGTTGAAAGGGCTTTATCTGGCGATTGCGACGTTAGCGGCACAGTTCATCATTTTGTTTATCATTAGCCGGTGGACAGGTTTAACAGGTGGGACCTCTGGGATGGTCCTTCAACGTCCCTCCATCGGATCGTTTTCATTTATGTCTGCAAGCAGCTACTACTATTTATGCCTCATCATTCTGCTTTTTACGATCGTTTATGCTCTGAACTTATTCCGCAGCCGTACAGGCAGAGCCTTTTTAGCTGTACGAGATCGTGACGTAGCAGCGGAAATTATGGGGATCAACTTGTTCACATACAAGGTGCTTTCCTTCGCCATCAGCTCCTTTTTTGTCGGGATTGCCGGTGCGTTGCTCGCTCATTATACGATGATTGTAAGTCCGGAACTTTACAGCATAACGGTATCGATTCAATACTTGGCTATGATTTTAGTCGGTGGCCTCGGGAGTATTCTTGGATCCATCCTTGGAGCCATATTCATTACGCTTTTGCCTGTGGGGCTCGGTTTTGTCATGGATTATATTGCTGTCTATATGCCGGATATGCAAAACACGTTAGCAGCCTTCCATGAACTTGCCTTTGGTGCAGTGATCATCCTGTTTCTCATCTTTGAACCTGATGGACTTGCGCATATTTGGAGTAATATCAAACATTATTTCAAAGTTTGGCCATTTTCTTATTAGTAAGTGGAGGGAAGGGTTTTATACTCTTTGCTCTAAACTATAAAACAAATAGAAAGGGAGTCGAGGATTTGATTAAAACGTACGCAAAATCGACGATGCTTTTGTTGTGCTTCATGCTGTTGATGGGGGTAATGGCTGCTTGTAGTGGAGAAGAAGGAGCGGCTGGTGGAGATGCAGAAGCTGCTGATGGTGATACTGTAAAAATTGGTGCGCTCTTTGACATTACAGGTGGGACGGGTGATGTCGGGACTCCATATTCTGAAGGTGAAAAAGCTTACTATGAATATTTGAATAGTCAAGGTGGAATTGATGGTACGCAAGTTGAACTGATTGGTGACGATTACGCCTATGACATGGCAAAAGGTCAGCGATTGTATCAAGAGTTACGTGATAAAGACAACGTATCGGCTATCCTTGGATGGGGTACGGCGGATACAGAAGCTCTCCGCCAGCAAGTAGCCAATGATCAACTTCCATATTTCTCTGCTTCCTACTCAGAGAACCTGAAAAATTTAGAGGAAAGTCCATATAACTTTTTAACGGCAGCTACATACTCTGACCAGGGGCGAGCTGTTGTGAAATGGATCAAGGAGAATCACGAAGGAGAAAATCCGACGCTTGCACTTCTTTATAATGATACAGCGTTCGGACGTTCCCCAATTGAAGACATTAAAGCCTACGCGGCCGAAGTTGGCGTCGAAGTGGTGGATGAACAAGTCATTCCTGTGACGGCGACAGAAGCGCAGTCACAAATGTTGAATATGCAGGGAGCAGCTCCAGATTATGCAATTATTCAGCAAACGTGGGGAGCGACAGCCACGATTTTACGTGAAGCTCAGACGCTTGGCATTGATACACAATTCATCGGTTTGAACTGGGCGACTGGAGAAGGAGTGGTAGAAATTGCCGGGGACGCGGCAGAAGGAATGTTAGGCGTTGTCACCCACGCTTTTCCATATGAAGATTTGGAAGGACTGGCTGAAATGGAAGAGTACCTGGAGTCTAAAGGAGAAAGTCTTGAAGATGTCAGTCAAAAATTCGTTCAAGGGTGGGTAACAGCTAAGATTATGGCCGAGGGTATAGGGAATGCCGAAGAGTTGAACGGAGAGGGCATCCGAAAAGGAATCGAACAAATTAAAGACATGGATCTTGGTGGTCTGGCCGCCCCTGTCACTTTCTCAGCAGACAACCATGCGGGAACGAACAAAGTTCGTCTAGCAGAGGTTAAGGATGGGAAATTTGAAGTCATCACGGATTATTTCAGTTATGAAGATTAAAAGAGGATGGGGTCTCGTAAAGAGGCCCCATTTTTCAAAAGGAAGGTGAATCAGCATGTTAAGAGTCGATAATATTGAAGTCGTGTATTCGAAGATGATTCTAGTCTTAAAAGGGATGTCGATCGAGGTGCCAGATGGAGACATTGTTGCTCTGTTAGGAAGTAATGGGGCGGGAAAATCTACGACACTGAAAGCGATCTCGGGTTTGCTTGGGGGAGATAACGGTCAAGTGACGAAAGGAAAAATTACGTATCAAGAGGAAGACATCACCTCAATGAGTCCCGATAAAATTGTTCAAAAAGGCATTTTTCAAAGTATGGAGGGACGGAGAGTATTTACGCATCTCACGGTCGAAGAAAACTTAACAGCAGGCGCACACACAAGGAAAGATCGAAGGAATATAAAGAAAGATATGGAGCGTGTCTATCATTATTTTCCAAAGCTGAAAACGTTACGTTCCCGTCATGCAGGGTTGCTCTCAGGAGGGGAACAACAAATGCTCGCTATTGGCAGAGGAATAATGGCGAAACCCAAGTTATTGTTGTTGGATGAGCCATCTCTTGGAATTGCACCGCTTCTCGTCAAGGAAATCTTTCAAAACATTAAACAGATCAATGAAGAGGAAGGGATGTCCGTTCTTGTCGTTGAGCAAAATGCCAATGTAGCGCTCTCGATCGCTGATTATGGATATATTATTGAGGACGGACGTTCAGTTTTGGAAGCACCTGTAACAGAACTTCTTTCTAACCATGAAGTACAAGAACACTATTTAGGTATGAATGAGGAAGGGCGTAAAAATTACAGAGACGTAAAATCCTATCGGAAAAAACAACGCTGGATTTAGAAAGAGAGCTTTCTAGAAAAATATAGACACTTCCAGAATAGGGGGGTGTTTTTTTATTGTCCAGGAAATCTTTCAAGGGAGAAAGAATATGGACAGAATGTGTCATAATAAATGGAATTTTGTTTAGAAATTAAGATTAAAGGAAAAAGAATGGTAATTAAAGGTGAAGAGGTGAAAAAATGTCAGAACGAAAAGTGAAGAACAGGTGGTTAATCGCTTTAGGAGCGGTAGGGATTCATATTTCAATCGGTTCTGTTTATGCCTGGAGTAACTTTACAGGCCCACTTAGTCAAGAATTTGGCTGGTCAGCAAGTCAGGTACAATTGACCTTCAGTATCGCAATTTTATTCTTAGGATTATCTGCAGCCTTCTTAGGGTGGTTCGTGGAAAAATATGGGCCGAGGGTTGCCGGGATTACAGCTGCCATCTTTTTCGGAATTGGTGTGGCTGGATCAGGAATCGCTGTTAGCGCAGGGTCTTTATGGATGCTGTACATATTTTACGGGGTTCTTGGAGGGATAGGTTTAGGTGTAGGTTATATAGCACCTGTTTCCACATTAGTGAAATGGTTCCCTGACCGTAGAGGTCTGGCAACAGGGATGGCAATTATGGGGTTTGGTTTTGCAGCCGCTATAGCAAGTCCACTGATGGATTTTCTCATCAATTCAGTTGGAATTGCAGCCACCTTTTATATTTTAGGGATCAGTTATTTTGTCGTTATGATTGGGTCCTCCCTTTACATGTCCCGTCCTCCTGAAGGTTGGACACCTAAAGGGTATGATCCTGATAAAGAAACGGATACGGAGAATCAAGATTTAGCAAACTTGCGTGCAAAGGAAGCGTTAAAGACAAAGCGTTTTTATTACCTTTGGACGATGTTATTCATTAATGTCACGTGTGGAATAGCTGTTATTTCTGCCGCAAAACCGTTGTTGGAGGAAAGTGTCGGGGTATCGACAGCAACTGCAGCCACTCTCGTGGGTGTGATGGGCATTTTTAATGGACTCGGAAGAATCGGTTGGGCAAGTGCATCCGATTATATAGGTCGTGCAAATACGTATATTACTTTTTTTGTGCTTCAAATCGGATTATTCCTCGTTCTACCTTGGACAACGGCGACTTGGATTTTCGTTGTTGCATTTTCTGTTATTTACACTTGTTATGGTGGCGGCTTTGCTACAATCCCTGCTTTTATCGGAGACTTATTTGGTACAAAAGAACTTGGTGCCATTCATGGATATATTTTAACAGCATGGGCGGCTGCCGGCCTTGCCGGCCCCATCTTTGCGGCTTGGATGAAAGATACGACAGGAAGCTATGAGAACAGCCTCATTTTCTTTTCTGGTTTATTCGTTATCGCCCTAGTGGTATCCATTCTGACTAAGGTGGATGAACGGAAAAAACGAAAAGCATTAATAAATAAAGAAAAAACAGCATAATAAAAAAAGAAACTCGGATGCGGAGGATAGCATCCGAGTTTCTTTTTTTGAGATCCATCTATAAAAAGGATGAAATGGCGATGAATGGAAGAAGATATATGAAAACTGCTAAAAAAAGTGGTTACATGAATGGGAATACTTATAGGAGCAAGATGATCGATCCTAACTTTTATCCCTAAGAGACGCTTGATTTTGTGATCATAGAGTATTGAAGCTAGTATTTCAAGGTTAACCCATAGCAAATAGGGGAAGGGTTGAATTAAGAGTGATTGGTAGTCAGGAGGAATGGTGATGTTGTTTTCAGGAACGAAGCTTTCAGACCTTTCGAAAGCCTCTATTATTATTATTTTGGCAGGCTTCGCACTGGTAGGCGGAGCCGTTTATTTCTTTACTGAACTTGCGGCAGAAGTTCTTGAACAGGAAAAATTCGTTGTAGACCAGGCAGCAACAGACGTAGTGAGGTCGATCACTACAACGTGGATGGACGCGTTTTGGGGATGGACAACGGAACTGGGTTCTGTTTTATTCATATCGATAGCATCTGTAGCACTGTTTGTCTTTCTACTGTTTTTTTCTCCCTTCAGCCGCTGGGTAGGGATTTATTTTGCCATCGTAATGATTGGTATTAGTTCTTTGACTAAATTGCTGAAAGTAACCTTTGAGCGCCAACGTCCAGAAGTACTGGCGGAGTATGATGGAACTGGTTTCAGCTTTCCGAGTGGACATACGACAGGATCTGTGGTTTTTTACGGGTTTCTCATTTACTTAATCGTCATCAGCCCGTTGAAGAAACCTTGGAAATGGACCATAAATATAGCACTGGGCATATTAATTGCACTTGTCGGCCTTTCTCGGATTTATCTTGGTGTTCACTTTTTCACAGATGTCGTTGGAGGCATGTTATTCGGTCTCGCATGGCTACTCGTCTGTATAGCGGCACTGGAAATCACGATTTGGAATCAGCGAAGGAGACAAACAGGAAGTGTTCAAACTCATACAAAAGGGAAAACTGAAAGGAAGCAAGAGAAAGGGTGATTGAGTCATGTTGTATATTTTAGTCATATTTTTGCCACCTTTAGCTGTTTTGTTTACAGGAAAACCATTAAAGGCACTATTGAATTTAATTTTAACTCTGATTTTTTATGTTCCAGGAGCGGTCCATGCGGCTGTAGTAGTGAAGGGGCATTATGACAGTAAGAAACGTGGATGAAAAAAAGCCTGATAGCATGTGAAATGCTGTCAGGCTTTTTCTTTTATACTCCTCGCTTATTACCCCAGACAAGTGCATGAACTTGTGGGAGGACGCGAACTTTATTCAGCTTGGATGAGGCAACAACTTGGTCGATGAGCCATTCGTACTGGTCGAGGAGGTGACTGGCTAACGTTCCTGCTTCATTTTCTTCCAAATCATCATTTCCGACTTGTAAAAAGAAGGGTACATTAGGATAACGCTCATGGACTTTTTCGGCATAGGTCAAGTCGTCTTCATTAAAAATAACCACTTTTAAACTCGTGTTCTGAAATCGGTCAGCGACTTCCAGGCGGTTTAAGATATCATCGAGAATGTTCCAATCCGTCTTCATTCCGGAACTGGGTGGTTTAGGAGAGATGGTCAGATCATCAATTTGAGTGAACCAATCCTGCCAACGGCTTCCCTGCGTTTCAAGTGCTACCTCGATGCCTCTTTCATGGAGAGGAACGATAAGCTCATGCAGATTTTTTAAAAGAGCAGGGTTACCACCTGATATCGTGACATGGTCGAAATGTTCTCCACCAATGTCCAAAAGGCGGTCTAAAATTTCTTCAGAAGTCAACCTCTCAATGTCATGCTTAGCGCTTCCATCCCATGTAAAAGCGGAATCGCACCAAGCACAACTGTAATCACATCCGGCCGTACGGACAAACATCGTTTTTCTCCCGACAACCATTCCTTCACCTTGAATGGTAGGGCCAAAGATTTCGAGAACAGGGAATTTATTCATTCGTCATCCACTCCCGTCTTGCTTCCGCGAAACTTGTCGGTGTTTCGTAAAGTTTTACGAATTCAACTCGACAGTGATTCGGATCGTCTTTCAAAGCTTCTTCCATTTTTTCATAAATCCAAACCACCATATTCTCAGCTGTGGTATTCATCTTTGGCAGTGTATCGTTCAAATACCTGTGATCGAGATGGACTTCGATCTGTTCTTTCCAGATTTTCTTGATATCACCGAAGTCGATGACAAGTCCAATATCATCGACAAATCCGCTGAGACCAAAAATCACTTTATACGTATGTCCATGAAGGTTTTTACATTTTCCTTCATAACAATGCAAGTGGTGGGCCGCATCAAAGGTGAATTCTTTACTGACGAGTACACGCTTTTGGTGGTACTTTAACTCTTGACGCTTGATGTCCTGATCGATTTTCTGCAAGTTTTCTACAATGGTAAACCCAAACATTATTCGTTCACCTCTTTTTTAGCGACATAAGTATGAAGGCCATTGCTTCGAAGTTCACAAGCGGGACATTCCCCGCAGCCATCACCGCGTATCCCGTTGTAGCAAGTCAACGTCTTCTCACGCACGTATTCAAAGGCATCCAAATCATCAGCCATTTCCCATGTTTCTGCTTTGTCGAGCCACATGAGTGGAGTGTGAATGACAAATTCATCATCCATCGATAAATTCAGTGTGACATTCAAGGATTTAACAAAAACATCACGACAGTCTGGATATCCACTGAAGTCTGTTTCGCAAACGCCTGTAACAATATGTTTCGCGCCGATTTGACGAGCGAGAATAGTGGCAAAAGACAAGAATAATAGATTCCTTCCCGGGACAAAGGTAGAAGGAAGTTCACCATCTTCGCCATCTTTCACTTCAATATCATCTCTAGTTAAAGCATTAGGGGCGAGTTGGTTGAGTAAAGACATATCAAGGATATGATGACGCACCTTCTGATCTTCAGCAATTTCTTTCGCCACTTCGATTTCTTCTTTATGACGTTGGTTGTAATCAAACGTAACGACTTCAACAGATTCGAACTTTTTCAATGCCCAGAACAAACAAGTCGTACTGTCCTGGCCGCCGCTGAATACAACCACAGCTTTATTATTTTTTTCCATAAAAAAATTCTCCTTTCATCATCGAAAAAGAGAATTCTACACACCCAAAACCATTAAAAAAACCGCACCTAAGGCAAGGTACAGTTCCATCCTTAGTTTTTTATAGAGGGTGTCGCTAGAACCTCTCCTGCCCTGAAGCAGACTTTATTTAATTTACCCTACTCATCTTAACACGAGAATATGCCCCTGGAAACCCTCGTCTATACAATTTTACCCCCATCAGCTTTATTAAACAATTTTGCAGGATTGTGGAAGACTCAGTTTCGAGATGTTCTTGGGTTCGTTTGCCTTGTTGTGAGTCAGGGGTGGCTGGGAAGCTACTCGCTTTCCTGTGGGGGAGTGCCGAGCTTCCTCGGGCTAACGCCCTGCGGGATCGCGCCGATCTCCTTTCTCCCACGGGAGTCTCGCAGCTTCCCAACCACCCCATTCGATGAAGGGGATAACGATCCCCTGTACCAAGTTGGAAGGTTTCCCGCTATCCCAATTGTTGTAAGCATAAAACGCTCTGTATCAAGCTTTCAGGTCCCAGTACCTCAGCGTGGGAGTATTATTCTTATACTCCCATCAAACTGAATAGCTGATTATTAAGTAAGTGGTTTCGAGACACTTATATAGTAAAGGGACGGAGGGGAATGGCGAGACTCCTGCGGGAAAAAAGTGCAGGGTGAGACCCCACAGGACGCAGTCCGAGGAGGCTCACCGCGCTCCCGCGGAAAGCGAGCTATTCCCCGCAGTCCCCATCCACTCAACGAAGTCTCGAAACTGAGTCTTCAACAAACGGGAGCAATAGTTGAAGAAGGGGTTATGAAAATGGGAATCTAAAAAACTTTTACGAAGAATGTGTTTATTGTGTTGACTTCTGCATATGATTTTGTATAATTATAAACAATTCATTATAAAAATACATTCGTGGACGAAGAGAGTACGTATGAATATGGTCGACAGCGAGCCGGGGGGAGGTGGAAGCCTGGTGACGGATTGATACGGAAACGCACTTCTGAGATGTTTGGTGAAACAAGTAGCCAGAACCGGGAGCTCCCGTTATCAGCTTCGAGTTGGTCTGACATACAGACAATGAGAGTGGCACCGCGGATGATTCAAAATCCGTCTCTTACCCGGTAGGAGACGGATTTTTTTATGGACAATAATTGAGGAGGTTATTCATATGACAAAACCAAAAGTAGTATTAGCTTATTCTGGTGGATTGGACACATCGATTTCTATTAAGTGGATCCAAGAAAAGTATGGGTATGATGTCATTGCTTTAGGATTGGACGTCGGTGAAGGAAAAGACTTGGAAACCATTCGTAAAAAGGCACTGGATGTAGGAGCAATCAAGGCAATTATGGTAAATGCTAAAGAAATTTTAGCTGAAGAATATTTGATGCCGGCTCTTAAAGCAAATGCTCTTTATGAAGGAAAGTATCCATTATCTTCTGCTCTTTCACGTCCGCTCATCTCGAAACTGCTTGTTGAAGTTGCAGAACAGGAGGGAGCAGTTGCTGTCGCTCACGGCTGTACAGGAAAGGGAAACGACCAAGTTCGCTTTGAAGTTTCTATACAAGCCTTGAATCCTGACCTTGAAGTCATCGCTCCAGTTCGTGAATGGGGAATGACACGTGATGAGCAAATCATTTACGCAGAAGAAAAAGGAATTCCGATTCCAGTCAATCTTGAAAATCCATTCTCCATCGATGCAAACATTTGGGGGCGTGCTTGTGAAGCTGGTGTACTTGAGGATCCTTGGAAAGAAGCTCCGGAAGCGGCGTATGCCTGGACCAATCCGATTGAAAAGACGCCTGATCAACCAGAGACCATTGAAATTGATTTCATAGAAGGAAAGCCTGTCGCATTGAACGGAGAAAAAATGGAGCTTGTTCCTTTCATTGAGTACTTGAACGAACTTGGAGGTAAGCACGGGGTTGGAAGAATTGATCATACAGAAAATCGCCTTGTAGGTATTAAATCGAGAGAAGTGTATGAAAACCCTGCAGCTATGATTTTGATCAATGCCCATAAAGAATTGGAATTTTTGACCCAAACAAGAGAAGTCTCTCAATACAAAGCCAATGTTGATCAGCAACTTTCCAAAATCATATACGACGGTCTATGGTATTCACCACTACAACCGGCTTTATCCGCATTCATTGATTCTACACAGCAAGTGGTCACAGGAACGGTTAAAGTGAAGTTGTTCAAGGGACATCATACAGTGATTGGTAAGAAATCACCGGTCAGTCTATATAACGAAGAACTTTCCACTTATTCCAAGGAAGATGCATTCGATCATAATGCAGCTGTCGGATTCATTAAGTTGTGGGGATTGCCGACAAAAGTCCATGCGGACGTTCATAAAGGAGCGAAGTTACTCGACCAAGCGGTGGTGAGCCAGCATGACTAAATTGTGGGGCGGTCGTTTTACCAAACCTACAAATAAATTGGTGGAAGAGTACACCTCTTCCATCACTTTTGATCAAAAACTGGCACTACAAGATATCGAAGGTAGTATCGCCCATGTGGAAATGCTTGGTGCCTGTGACATTATCCAATCAAATGAAGTGATGCAAATCAAAGAAGGGCTTCTCACGATCAAAGAGAAAGTGAAGAAAGGAGACGTCACTTTTTCTGTGGAGCACGAAGATATTCATATGAATATAGAAAAACTGTTAATTGATGAAATCGGACCGGTTGGAGGGAAGCTGCATACCGGGAGAAGCAGGAACGATCAAGTGGCCACCGATATGCACCTTTATTTACGTGAAAAAACGAAAGGCTTGATGGAGTTAGTAGAAGCCGTTCAATCCTCCCTCGTCGAGCAGGCGGAACAGCATGTGGAAACCATTCTTCCAGGTTACACCCACTTGCAGCGTGCCCAGCCCATCTCTTTTGGTCACCACTTAATGGCTTATTTTTGGATGTTTGAGAGAGATAAGGAACGCCTGCAGGACAGCTTGAAGCGAATCAACTGGTCTCCACTTGGGTCTGCGGCTCTTGCGGGGACGCCCTATCCGATTGACAGACAAATGACATCCGATGCTTTAGGGTTCGATCAACCTTATCCAAACTCACTGGATGCCGTCAGTGATCGTGATTTTATTCTTGAGTTTTTATCTGTTTCTTCTATTATGATTACACACATTTCACGTTTGTCTGAAGAGCTGATTTTGTGGGGAAGTCAGGAGTTCCAATTCGTTGAATTGGATGATGCCTTTTGCACAGGTTCGAGCATCATGCCTCAGAAGAAAAACCCTGATGTACCTGAACTCCTTCGTGGAAAGACAGGAAGAATTTACGGTCATTTGATGGGATTGCTGACGTTGCTGAAAGGACTGCCCCTCGCTTACAACAAAGATATGCAGGAAGACAAAGAGGGGATGTTCGATACGGTTGAGACGCTTGAAGGGGCTTTATCGCTGTTGGCACCTATGCTTGCATCAATGCAAGTGAAAGGGGATCAAATGAAGAGTGCTGTAAATGAAGACTATTCGAATGCCACAGATATAGCGGATTATCTGGCAGTCAAAGGGATGCCTTTCAGAGAAGCCCATGAAGTGATTGGGAAAATTGTGCTTTACTCGATTCAACAGGAAAAATACTTGTTGGATTTGACCTTGGAAGAATACCAGGGCTTTTCTCCACTCTTTGAAGCGGATATATATGAAAAGTTGAACCCCAATCAAGTCGTAGCTGCACGGAACAGTGAGGGTGGAACAGGGTTCGATCAAGTCCAGAAACAAATTCAACTGGCAAAAGAACATCTTTCGTAATGAAAGATGTTCTTTTGTGTATGGCCTCAAGAGAGAGGGTCATCTAAGGTTTGAAAAGGTGCAGGGAAGGATACTATATCCATACCACCTTTTATAGAGAGGGATGATTGCATGGCGAAAACAGTTCAAGCTTACTTTTCCACAGAAAATGATGCAGAAAGTGCAAAAGCATCGTTGCAATCCTTATCGATCGATCAGGATACAGTAGAAGCCATCCCTGAGGATGTGGATATGACTCCTGTTGTCCCTGTAGCAGGATCAACAAATTCAGGGGGAGGGACCTTCAATTTTACAGAGGTCGTCTCGCCTACACATGATCGAGAGAGCGCACTATTTGATAAAAAGCATTTAACCCACGTACTTCATTTTTCAATTAAGGAAGAGGAGTACGATCGAGCGATTCAAGTGATTAAAGAGCACAATGGTCATATGGACAAAAAAGACTTTTAAAAACAAGCACCCCCTGCGATAGTCCGCAGGGGGTTTTCAGTGAATGCTCCGCTACATATACAAGCTTGCCAAAAAGATTCCCATCGTTTCCTGATAGATTTCATCGAACTGTTCAAGGGGGAGAGGGTTTACCCCCAACCCTAATTCTACAGTGAATCCTGGTTGTCGAAAATCCTGGATAAACCAGTCCTTATAGCCGGAAAAACTATCTACAAAACGGATGGGTTTGTAGCCGCTCACTCTCTCAAACTCATTGACGATCGTCATGGAACGAGGAGGTTCAAGCCCCTCGTATCCCCAATAGATCACTTCTCCCTGGGTGTGGAAAGCAAGCATCTTTTCAAAGTTACGGGCACCCGCAAGCTCAGCCATCGCAACCGTCTCAGGCTCCGTCAACGGTTGATAGCCTGGAAAATCTCTTGGTGAAGGAGATGTCGGCTTCCTTGCAGCATCCACTTCCCATTTGGCAGGGTATTGATTATTCAAATCCACTCCCCGGATATTTGCTTTCCACTCGGAGAAATCAGTGTTTCCATCATTGATACTTAATGCCAACTCCCCAAACTCCCCATCAGGTGGTCCGTTCAAAACGAGGTCAACACCATCAGGATCGACCATGGGAACAATAGAGAGTGTCACTTCATTGTAAAAAGGATTAATTTCTAAGCCACGGATGGTCTCTTTATTTGTTAGTGCCAACAAGTAGTCATCCAAAAATTGCATGATGACTGCTGTCGTAATCCATTCATTCGCATGGAAAGAGCCGTTCCAATGCACCACTTTCGGTCCGCGCCCGATTTGAAGTTCTACAAGTTCTTTTCCCATCACACTATTCCCGATCGTCTCTCTTCTGACAAAAGGGTATAGTTCGTAAAGTTCATTCAAATCAGTAGTTAGTACATTGAAGTCATAAGGGCGGTTTCCATCGACGACTCGATAGGTCACTTGGACGGGAAGGGATAAAACCTCCCCGATTTGAAGCATTCTAGGATTGACGGAAGGGTTTAATAATGCAATCGCATCCAGGGAGATTCGACGCTCGCTGGCGATTTTCCAAAAGGTATCTCCGGATTGTACCCGGTATTGGCTTGTTTCATAACCTGGTATGCGAATCGTTTGTCCAATTTGAAGGGAAGACGGTCCCGCTTGTGGATTCGAATCTATAATTAAAGCTAACGGTACGTTGAAAAGGTTCGAGTAGTACCATAACGTGTCACCACTTCTTACTTTTACGTCCATAAGAGGCCCCCTTTTTTACAGTCCTTTTTATAACTATATGGAAAATGGTACGTTTGATGAACAATCATCTCTCGACCAATTTTCATGAATCCCAACATAGCCACTTTTTTTCAGGTACAATAAAGGAATGGCCTTATTCAACTAACTAGCAGGATTGTGTAAGACTCAGTTTCTAGAGTCTTCGGGGTTCGTTGCAGGGTTGAGTGTCAGGGGTGGCTGGGAAGCCGCTCGCTTTCCTGCGGGGATGACGGCAAGCCTCCTCGTGCTACGCACTGCGAGGTCTCGCAGCTTCCCAACCACCCCATTCGATGTAAGTGAGAAACGAACCCCTGTACCAAGTTGGATGGTCTTCCACTATCCAACTGGTTTGAGGTATAAAGCGCTTTGAATCAAGCTTTTACGTACTGTGGAGGGGTCCTTATGATCCATTTCCCTTAATCATACGAGCTGATATTTTAGAAGTGGTTTCGAGAATCTTCCATGGCAAAGGGGCGGAGGGAAACGGTGAGACTCCTATGGGACGTGTGGGACAGATGAGACCCCGGAAGGCGTAGCCTGAGGAGGCTCAGCGCCCGCCCCATGGAAAGCGAACCTTTTCCCGGAGCCCCTATATCCACATAATCGTCTCGAAACGGTGTCTTCAAGAAAAGGGATCTTAGATGGAATAAACGTCGGATTTTAATTTTAAAGAAAGTAGTGAAAAATATATGAAGCCATTTGAAAAATTAGGAATATCAAGAGAGTTGACTGAAAAGCTGAAGCGGCAGGGGGTTACGTCACCGACACCTGTACAGGAACAGGCAATTCCACCCCTTATGGATGGAAAAGATATCATTGCCCAAGCTCAGACGGGAACTGGAAAAACGTTCGCCTTCGTTTTGCCTATTTTAGAAAAAGTAGATCCATCCTCGGAGGCTGTTCAAGCAGTGATTGTCACCCCGACGAGGGAATTGGCTTTGCAGATTACTCATGAAGTGAACAAGCTTAAAAATGAGGACACCCATGTTTTAGCTGTGTACGGTGGTCAGGACGTAGCTAAACAAGCGAACAAATTGAATGGAAAAGCCCATGTAGTTATTGCTACACCAGGACGTTTATTGGATCATTTAAGACGAGAAACTGTTGAATTGAACCACATTCATCAACTGGTCATTGATGAAGCCGATCAAATGTTGGAAGCGGGATTTCTGCCTGATGTACAGGATATAATTAGGCAGTCTGGGACAGAAAGGCAAACGATGTTGTTTTCAGCAACAATCACATCACAAGTCCATTCTTTAGCAAAAAAAATTACGGATAATCCAAAGCGGATTGAAGTAAAAGAGGAAAAAGTGACAGTCTCTAACATCAAACAACTGTTATACGAAACGACCGATCGAGCAAAACAAGACGCTCTTATTCAAATTATGAGTGAACACAGACCATTCCTTGCAGTCATTTTCTGTAGAACAAAGCGCCGCGCGAAGAAGCTGAATGATGCACTGATTGCCAAAGGATATGAATCCGATGAGCTGCATGGTGACCTATCTCAAGCCAAAAGAGAAAAGGTCATGCAGCGTTTCCGGGATGCTAAAATACAGTACCTTGTAGCTACGGACGTAGCGGCGAGGGGGCTGGATGTGGAAGGAATCACCCACGTGTTCAACTATGATATTCCACAAGACCCTGAAAGCTATATCCACCGAATCGGCAGAACAGGGAGAGCGGGAGGTAAGGGGTTGGCAATTACTTTTGCCGCGCCTAAAGATAAGCCCGCTCTTAAACAAATTGAACAGCATATCAAACAAAAGTTAGAAAGACGATCTTTGGAGAAGCTTTCTCCGGGAAAAAGAGAAAAAGAAGAAGAGAAACCATCCCGCTACAAAAAACGAAGAAGATAAGCCAAAAACCAGAGTCCCCTCTAGACTCTGGTTTTTTGTGGGTTTATTTAGAAAATTACTGCAAAAAAAAACAATAACATTGAGGAGAGTTTTGAAATATGATACATTATAAACATAATTCCGAGTTAACGCATTGGAATTATAAATAATGAGGAGAGATGAACTTTATGGGGATGGAATTCGTCGACCTATTCAACCAATGGGCGAGTTCATATGACGATACAGTAGCAGGTAAGGATCCGGAATATCGTGAAGTGTTTGAAGGGTACGATGAAATGTTGGGGCGTTTAGCCAAGCTTTCCGTTTCCCCGGTTATGGAATTCGGAGTAGGTACAGCGAATTTAACGAGAAAGGTCATCGACCAAAATAAGGTCGTTCTGGGCATTGAACCTTCCTCTGAAATGAGGAGAATTGCTAAAGTGAAATGTCCCGAAGCTGCTATTTATGATGGGAACTTTCTCGAGTACCCGAAACTTCTTACACCGATCCGATCCATCATCAGTTCGTTTGCTTTTCATCACCTGACGAGTAGCGAGAAAGTTGAAGCCATCCAGAGCTTCCGTGATCGTCTCGAAGATGATGGGAAAGTAGTTTTTATAGACACGATCTTTAAAGACAAGGAACATAAGCAACAGTTGATCAAAACCGCGGAGAGTCAAGGATTTTTAAATTTAGCACAGGATTTGCAGGAAGAATACTACCCATTTCTAGAAGAACTAAGAGAGATGTTTGTCCTTAACGGATTCGAGGTAACTTTTGAACAGCTGAACAAATACGCCTGGCTCATTCAGGCAAAAAAAGGAGAATGATCACATGCCAAAAATGAACGTAGAAAGCTTTAATCTTGACCACACGAAAGTGAGCGCCCCGTACGTACGACTAGTAGGAGTGACAGAAGGAGAAAAGGGAGATAAGATCTACAAATACGACCTTCGTATCAAGCAGCCGAACCATGAACATATGGAAATGCCAGCCCTTCATTCTCTTGAGCACTTGATGGCGGAAAACAGCCGGAATCACCATGACCGCATTGTCGACATTGGACCGATGGGCTGCCAAACAGGTTTCTATATTGCCATCCTCAATGACGACAGCTATGATAACGTGCTAAATGTGATCGAGAAGACTCTTCAGGATGTGCTCGAAGCGGATGAAGTTCCTGCATGCAACGAAGTTCAGTGCGGATTTGCTGCGAGTCACAGCTTAGAGGGAGCTCAGAAACTGGCAAAAGAATTACTTGAAAAACGTGAGGAATGGACGGAAGTTTTTCAATAAATAACGGGAGTTGAGGATGCGATGGGTTACGTGAAGAATATACAATCATTAATTGGTCAGACACCGATGATCGAACTCACTCATTCCGAAATCCCGAATCAAGCTAGAATTTTCGCGAAGCTTGAATTCATGAACCCAGGCGGTAGCATCAAAGACCGCCTGGGTTTAAAACTGATTGAGGATGCGGTAGAACGTGGATTGTTAAAGCCGGGGGGAACCATTATTGAACCCACGGCAGGAAATACAGGCATTGGCCTCGCACTTGCTGCGATCGGAAAAGGAATCACCGTCATTTTTGTGACACCGGAGAAGTTCAGTCAGGAAAAACAAACCTTGATGAGAGCTTTAGGAGCTCAAGTCGTAAACACTCCTACCGAAAAAGGAATGAAGGGAGCCATAGAGAAAGCGAATCTATTGGCTAAGGAAATTCCCGGTTCCTTCAGTCCGCAGCAGTTTCATAATCAAGCGAACCCAGATGCTTATTACGAAACTCTTGGCCCGGAGATCTTCGATGATATGAATGGAGAAATTGATATTTTCGTCGCTGGTGCAGGTACTGGTGGGACATTTATGGGAACTTCCCGTTATTTAAAAGAGCGAATGGAGAATGTCAAAACCGTGATCGTAGAACCGGAAGGCTCCATATTAAACGGAGGAGAACCCGGCCCGCATCGTACAGAGGGAATAGGAATGGAGTTTCTCCCGTTTTACATGAATCCTGATTATTTTGATGCGATTCATACCATTTCAGATGAGGTTGCTTTCCGCCGTGTAAAAGAGCTCGCTTTAAATGAAGGTTTGCTCGTAGCCAGTTCATCGGGAGCAGCCTTTGAAGCTGCGTGGAGAGAGGCTGAAAGGGCAGAGCCAGGGGCAAGAATTGTAACCGTCTTTCCTGACAGTAGTGAGCGATATTTAAGTCAAGGCATATATGAGGAGTGATGACATGAGAAAAAAAACACAGCTGATCCATGGGGGAATCACGGGTGATGAAAAGACTGGAGCTGTCAGTGTACCCATTTATCAGGTAAGTACCTACAAACAAGATGGAGTCGGTCAGCACCGCGGGTATGAATACTCGCGTACGGGAAACCCGACGCGCTTTGCATTGGAAGAATTGATCAAGGACTTGGAAGGTGGCCATAGAGGTTTCGCTTTCGGATCAGGTATGGCAGCCATTACAGCTGTTCTTATGACTTTTAATCATGGAGATCATGTGATTTTCACCGATGATGTGTACGGGGGAACGTACCGTCTTGTATCTAAGATCATCAACCGTTTTGGACTGGAAGCGAGTTTTGTTGATACCAGTGACCTGGAGAATATCCAGTCAGCGATTACAGATCGCACAAGAGCTATTTACGTTGAAACCCCAACAAACCCTTTGCTTAAAGTGACAGATTTGGAAAAGGTGTCTGCTTTGGCGAAGGAAAAAGACTTGACGTTTATCGTTGATAATACCTTCAGCACGCCATATTGGCAGAATCCGATTGAATTTGGCGCTGATATCGTCTTGCACAGTGCAACCAAATATTTAGGTGGACATAGTGACGTCGTAGCTGGTCTCGTCGTTGTGAACAGTGAGCAGTTGGCAGAGGATGTCCACTTTGTGCTGAACTCTACGGGTGGCGTTTTGGGACCACAGGATTCATGGCTTCTTATGAGAGGAATCAAGACACTCGGGATTCGCATGGAAGAAATTGAGGAGAATACAAGACAATTCGTAGAGTTTCTCCAAGATCTCCCGGAAGTGACAGACATCTATTACCCAGGCCTGAACGATCATAGAGGAAGCGACGTTCATCAAAAACAAGCGCGTGGTAATGGTGGTATGATCAGCTTTGATGTCGGCAGTGGAGAGAAAGCGGATCAAGTTCTCCGCAATGTAAAATATTTCACGTTGGCAGAAAGTCTTGGAGCCGTCGAAAGCCTTATCTCAGTCCCTGCGATGATGACTCACGCTTCTATCCCAAAAGAGCGGCGAGCTGAACTTGGTATCACCGATGGCCTCGTCCGCGTATCCATTGGGCTTGAAGATATTGAAGACCTTAAAGAAGATTTTCTCCAAGCCTTAAGAAAATAATCCCCAAAAAGGAGCACTCCACCAGTGCTCCTTTTTCCTTCCACAAAAGCTCCCTATCCTTGCCGACTCAGTTTCGAGACATTTGTTTAGTGGATAGGGGCTGCGGGGAATGACACGCTTTCCGCGGGAGCGCGGTGAGCCTCCTCGGACTGCGTCCTGTGGGGTCTCACCATGCACTTTTTCTCGCCATTCCCCTCCGCCCCTTTGCCATGCAAGATTCTCGAAACCACTACCAAAAGGTCATCTCGTATAATTATGGGACATCTCCCTAACACTTAAAAGCTTTATCCAGAAGGCTTTATACCTCTAACAGCTGGATAGTGGAAGACCCTCCAACTTGGTACAAGGGTTCGTTTCTCCCTTACATCGATAGGGGTGGTTGGGAAGCTGCGAGACTCCCGTGGGAGAAAGGAGATAGGCGAGATCCCGCAGGGCTTTAGCCCGAGGAAGCTTGCCACTCCCCCCACAGGAAAGCGAGTAGCTTCCCAGCCACCCCAGACGCTCCACAAGGCAACGAACCCAGAAAACACCTTGAAACTGAGTCTTCCACAATCCTGCCATTTCGTTTAATATCTCTCCTCTTGCATAGGTCATTCACGCCTGAGCCACACTAAAAAAGGAAATTCAATCAGGAGTGGAAAAGCATATGGATTATACACATTATAAAAAACAACTGGAAGAGCGAAAAAGAGAAATTGAGCAGCGCTTAATGGACAATGACCAGTACGGGTTGAAACGTGGTTTTGCAAGTGACATGGCCTCAGGGGAATTGTCTCAATATGATAACCACCCGGCGGATTCAGGGACCGAATTGTACGAAAGAGAAAAGGATATTGCTTTGCTGGGACATCTGAAAGAAGAATTGTCCGATATCCAATATTCCCTTAAGCAAATGGACAAAGGGACATATGGTATTTGTGAGGAAACGGGGGAGCAGATTCCTAAAGGACGTTTGGAAGCTATTCCAACGGCAAGAACGATTGCGTCGGCTTCCTCCAACCAGGATATTTCCATGGATCGTCCCGTAGAAGAAGGTGTACTATCAGATTTAGAAGCGAATTATGGGCGGAACCATGATGATCCGGAATACAATGAACAGAATGCGTATGAACAAGTGGCATCCTTTAACCAGAGCAGTATGACGTATGATGATTCGTCTTTGATGGACAACGAGGATGGCGTAGGTTATGTAGAGGAGTTCGAACCATTTGTTTCTACAGATATGAATGGTTACACAGGTGCAGATGATGTTAGTTTTCAACGTAATGAACATTACGATAAATATATGGATAGTCAGGACGAAGCGGAAGATACGTACTGATGGAAAAAGCCTGAGGGTATGGCGATACTCTCAGGCTTTTTTATTAATATCCTACTTCGATAGCTGCGTTCACGATATACATCAAGTCATTCTTATCTTCTTTTTCTTCTAGTACAATTCCGCTTGTTGTCAACATTCCGCCTTCCATCACTTCAATGTTCACCTCACCGTATGGGATGGCTTTTTTCACTTCTTCATGATCGAGTTGATCGAAGTCGCATGGAAGGGCAAGCTTGACAATAATCTTCATATTATCCAAGGATTGTTCTGGTAAAACAGTGCGGATCCCTGGCATGGAGTTTGTATGGATAGCATTTTTGATTGCACGTACAGCGGCTTTTGTAACATTTTGACCGTGGACATCTGTCCCCATTCCGGTCTGAATAAACATTAGTTGATCCATGAAAATCCCACCTTTCCTTTTCATCCTAACACATAGGAAGGAGCGATTAGAAAAGATTGCTATTTAATCGTTGACACATAATTCCGAACATCTGTATAATCTTAAACATATAATTAAAGCATACTATTTCTATAGGAATTATAATCATAAGGGTGTGACGCATTGTTTTTATCCATAGATCATGTTGGGAAGACCTTCAATGGTAAAGGGGGAGACGGTTTTGAAGTCTTTTCTGGAATCGATTTGAATATTGAAGAAAATCAATTTGTCTCACTCCTAGGACCCTCCGGATGTGGGAAATCAACGCTCCTTTCAATGGTTGCAGGCCTGGAAGATGTCACCTCCGGCGCAATCCGGTTGGAGGGAGAAGAAATCAAGAAAGCTGGACCCGACCGGGGGATGGTCTTTCAACAACCGTCGCTTTTTCCATGGCTGAATGTAAAGGAAAATGTTCTTTTTCCGTTAAAAGGGCACGGGTCGAAGAAAGAGGCGGAGGAGAGAGTGGACCGCTTCTTACAGATGGTTCACCTCAGCAGGTTTAAAGAAAATTACACCCATGAGCTTTCTGGGGGAATGCAGCAGCGGGTAGCGATTGCAAGAGCCCTTGCCATGGATCCTAAAGTGTTACTTATGGATGAACCGTTTGGTGCGCTCGATGAACAAACGAGACATATTCTTCATGAAGAACTGATGAGAATCTGGCAGGAGACGCAAAAGACGATTTTGTTCGTTACTCACAGCATTCAGGAAGCAATTAAATTATCTGATCGGGTGGTCGTCATGGGAACACGGCCAGGGCGGATCATCGCGGACTTTACCGTCGACCTTCCTCGGCCTAGGAAGAGGGATGATGAAAGGGTTATCGAACTTGAGCGAAAGGTCATGGATCTCTTGGAAGGTGAAATCAATAAAGTATTGAAGGAAGAACTTCATCATGAAGCTAGCTATTAAGAGAATTGGTTTTTTAGTTGTCGTTTTAGGTTTATGGCAGTTGGTGTATTCCATTGGTGTCTTTGAAGATATCGTATTTCCATCACCAATTAAAGTGGGCGCCGCTTTGTATGAAGGGTTTGCTGATGGTGATTTTATTAAAGCATTGGGCGCGAGTTTTCGTCACCTGTTCATGGGCTTGTCCCTTGCCATATTGTTCGGTACTGTCATTGGAGTTCTGCTAGGGAAATCGAAACAGGCAGATGAAACGGCAGGGATGTACCTGATTGCCTTACAGAGCATTCCGAGCATTGTGTGGGTGCCACTTGCTATTATGCTTTTCGGTTTTTCTGAATTTGCCGTTGTATTTGTTGTCGTCCTTGGCGGTACGTTCGTCATGGCTTTGAACGTACGGACGGCGATCTATAGTGTACCTCCACAATTAGTCCGAGCAGCGCGGACGATGGGGACCAATGGGATTCCCTTGTTTTTCAGAGTGGAAGTTCCATCGAGTATTCCATATTTTATGACAGGTCTCAGGCTCGCTTGGGCATTCAGTTGGAGAGCGCTTATGGCTGGTGAGTTGTTAAGCAATGGTCCTGGATTAGGATACTCTTTACGGTACGCTCAGGATTATGCACGTATGGATCAAGTGATTGCTATTATTATTATCATTGGTGTCATTGGTGCAGTCGTCGATCAAGTGGTCTTTTCTAAATTAGAAAGAAATGTAAGGAAACGTTGGGGATTATTGAAAACATAGATAGGAGATGAGGAGAATATGAAAAAATGGTTATCCATTGTTGCTCTTGCTGTCATGAGTCTGGTGCTTGCTGCATGCGGTAGTGATGCAGGAGCGAATTCTGATGATGGTGGCAAGACCGAGGAAATTACCATTGGTTACTTCCCGAATATCAACCACGTAGCGGGTATGGTGGCAGAAACGAAGGATTTGTATTCTGAAACATTGCCGGACGGAACAAAAGTCAAATACCAGTACTTCCCGGATGGCTCCTCGTTTATGACAGCGATCGAAACAGGTGACATCCAAGGGGGGGCTTGTAGGACCTGGCCCAGCGATGAACCACTTTACAAGTGGAGCGGAAATTAATGTTGTTGCTGCAGGATCAACAGGCGGTACAGTGATTATGGCTAGAGAAGGAGCAGACATTGAGTCTCCGGAAGACCTGGCAGGGAAGACGTTTGTTTCTCCGAGGGTAGGTTGTACACACGATGTACAATTCGAAACGATGATGAAAGAGGAATTCGGTTTGACTTCCGACCGCATTGATGGAGAAATGAAGCATGTCACAGGGAAACCAGCGACGTATGCAAGTTTGTTTGAGACGAAAAATGTGGATGTGGCGACTGTCCCTGAACCTTGGGCGTCTTCTATAGAGGAACAAGGAAGCGGTAAAGTCCTTGTCGACACACCGAATGTTGCTTTTGGTGAAACCTTGCCAGCTGCCGTGTTCGTTACTTCTCAAAAACTTGTGGATGAAAAACCTGATATGGTGGAAAGCATTGTAGAAGCTCACAAAAAAGCGACAGACTTTATAAATGAAAACCCAGAGGAAGCGAAACAGATCGCTATTGATAAAATCAAAGACATCACGGATCAAGAACTATCTCAAGAAGTCATCGACCGTGCCTGGGAGCGTATCGATTTCACGTATGATGTAAATGAAGAACATCTCCAGAAGTTCGCTGATTCTTCTTATGATCTTGAATTTTTGAAAGAAAAGCCGGACTTGACTGGATTGGTTGACACAAGTTTCCTTGAATAAATGAGGAAGAGGCGGGTATTTGCACCCGTCTCTTTTTTCTTGTTTACGTTTGATTGTCAATGAACACTCCGCGTCTAAAAAGGCAATAATGTTGAAAACATCCCTTTAGTTTTTATGATTTAGGTCAAACTAAAAGGTACAGGAGGGATGCTCTTTGAAGCGCTTTTCAATCGTTTTATTTATTTTTGGAACACTGTTGGTTTCAGGGCAGTCGGTTGTGGCTGAAAGCGAATATAAAATCGTCCATAAAGATAAGGTTACGGAAGATTGGGAAGTCCATGTCGATTATCCAAGGTTTGAGCATTTGGAAAGTAAAGGTCTGCAAGATACCGTTAATTTTCAAATCGTTCAGAAGCTTGAAGATACGTTGAGAGACGTAAAGAGAGGGGCAGGGGAGATGATGGGAGTCCCTTATCTTTATTATGAAGAAACATCAGTATTTAAAGAAAAGACTTTTTATTCTGTAGTGATGACCTCCCACATATCCAGAGGTAATCGCTATAATTCAACCGTCACCTCCATCAATTTTCAAGATGACCGAGGAGGGTCAATAAAGAAGTTGAAAGACCTCGTGTATATCGATCGATTAAATAAAGAAGTGAAGAAAGCGTTGGAAGCTGATAAGGAGACGTATTTACAAGAGCCCTTTGCTGGTGTAAGAGATAACACTGCTTTTTATGTGAAGGATGAACGCCTTGTACTCGTATTCAACAAATTTGAGGTCGCTGCTGGTGTCCATGGAACTCCTGAGATTTCAGTGCCTTTAAAAGGGATTCTTAAGGAAGAGTTAGAGAAAAAAGTGCCTCCTTTACCTTCCTATACATTATCCACAACTGAAATGTAGTAATCGTGCGATTATTTCGAGGATATCCACATAATCAACAATAATCCGGGAATGCTTTACCCACATATGGTTTTAGTGAAGAACATCTCTACAACAGTTGTTTGATTTATTTACCCACACTGTGCACAACCCTGTGGATAATGTTAATAACATACAAAGAAAAGAAGCATAAGCGCTGCTTATGCTTCCAACATTTCTTCTTCATTCTGTTCTCCGTAGTAATGAAACAAATATTGATCTTTTGTAATGACATACAAGTCATAGACGTCGTCTGTACGGTTGATCCACGAAAGTACTTCCGGGTAAGCCTCGTTTCCACTGGATACATAAGGGATTTTTAAAGCTGCTTTCATTGAACGGACATTGGTGCGTCTGATTTTCATGAATATAGCTTCCATATTCAGCTGGAAGAACAATTCCTCGAAAAACGCTTCCTTCGCCAATTTATTATACCCTTTCCCAAAATAGGGCTGGCCGATCCATGTGGCTAAAAACCCTTTTCCGTTTTGTACATCAAAAAGATTGATGGTGCCAATAGGCTGCCCCCACTCATCAAGGATGGTACGTGAAACCAATTCCCCCCGATCTTCAGCTTCTATGGTTTGTTTGGTCAAAAAGTAGAACTCGTCACTGGAAGCTGCTTTGTGACGGACGTAAGGAAACACTTCAGGGTGGCTCATCAACTCAAATAAAACCGGGGCGTCATGTAAATCACGCTTTTTTAGCATAAAAAATCCCTCCTTGAATGAGGAGGGTGATCCAAACGCATAGGAAATAGGCGTTCACTGGCCGGTTCGGACCACCCTCGAATTTTTATCAATTGCTCACAAAAATTCGGGGTGGGAATCGAACCCACTAGAACCAGTGTCAATACTGGTGGCGCACCATTTGCCTTCCCTACACCAAAAGCTTATAAAATATCATCTAAACTTATAATAATCCACTCCGAGGAAAAAGTGAATAAAAACTTTGTAAAATGGACGTGGATTTTTTTACAAATTTTTATAGTTTCTGCCGATCTGTCAAAACGCAAAATACAGCCAATCTCTCTGAATAAGTGGAGGCACCTTTATCATACGCTCCAGTGCAAGTGATGAGATTTAATCCGCGTGAATTTGTGGGACCGAAGATTTCCCTGATTGGGGCATCTTCGTAAGGATAGGATTCCATTCTGCTTACTTCAAAGGTAAGCTTCATGTGATCATCATAAACATGGATTTCATCCCCTGGCTTCAAATCCTTAAGGTCATAAAAAACAGCTGGTCCGCTATTGCCATCCACGTGTCCTGCAATGACCGCATTTCCTTGACTCCCAGGCATCGTTCCTGGTTCAAACCACCCGACATCGACCAAGGTTTTTGGAACCGCCATACCGCCCTCCGGTGTATAACCCAGAGCCTTGATTGAAGCATCCACATCAATTGAAGGAATGTGAATCCGTTCAGGTGTGATGCCATATTGTTCGGAAGAAGCCTTAACAGCCGGAGTGTAATTTTGTTCAATCGGTGCTTTTTCTAATTGATCGGGGACTAAAGATTCCTTTTTAATTCCTACATCTTGGGTGCGTGTGGTTTCAGATGTAGAAAGAACCCCGGATTCCTCTGCAGGATCTTCATTCAGCCAATGGAAACTGATGAAAAATACGAGGAGACCCAGGGCTAAAGGGAAAAGTCTTCTTAGCATTCTTACGCTTCTGAACGTTTACGAGTAAGCATAAAGCCAGCACCCATGGCTAGAACACCTAGAAGAGCTGCATACATCCAAGCGTTCGAAGTGGAATCAGCTGTTCCGCCGAATCCAGTCGCAGGCATCATTGTCGGCATTGCAGCAGAGTCTTGAAGAAGTAATACTTCTGGGTTATCTGCTGTGCCAACAGCGAAAGCACTATAAACTTTTCCTGCTTCAAGGTTCGTACCTGAAAGGTCAATCAACTGTGTTCCATCTGTGGTACGTACTTCAAGGTCGTAGGAACCTGGATCAACTTCCATATAATCAGTGACCATTGGGAATTCAGCACCTGAGAATAAAGCATCCCCACCAATTGGACCTACATCAACGGCTGGTGCACCAGGAATGAAGTGACCGACACGGACTTTGGCCATGCCTTCCGTTGCTTCCATAGAATCTTGGATGGCCTTCAATTGAATATTTTCTAAGTTATCAATCGCTGCAGCTGTATAAGCCATGCCTGCTTCTACATTTACTGTGGTAGAAATGACAGGATCTTGTTCACCTTTTGTTCCAGCTGCATAAATCTCTACAGTATGTTCACCGGCCGGCACTTCCAAGTAATCGGTAGCTGCTTTGAATTCTGCACCTTCAACAACAGATTCATCATTCAAATAGACGTCAACGGCAGGGGCATCAGGCGATGCGTGTAGAACGCGGACCATAGCGTTCTGGTCATGGCTGTCAGCCAACACAGAAGGTGCGAAGAGTCCCAAAATCAAAACAATAGCAGCTAATGAAGAAAATAATTTTTTCATGTTCCCACTCCTTAAATTTTTTATATCCATTGCCGGTCATGCCGGTCACTGGAACGGCAATTTCTACAATGGGGTACTTCACAACGCGTTATGAAACTCTTGTACAAGTTTTGTATATCCATCATATACACCCCTTGTACAACTTTCAAACCTTTTGCTATGCTCCATATGTTTTTTGAGAACATAGAAAAACACCGGAAAATCCTTCCGGTGTTAGAGTGCTTCACTATTCTTGGAAATATACCATTTTTCCGTCAATCATCGTCCAAATGGGTTTAGACAGATATTCGAATGGATGTCCGCTCCATAATACGAGATCGGCGTCCTTCCCTTTTTCAATTGAACCGACCCTGTCATCGACACCAAGGTTCTTGGCAGGGGTGATGGTGATCCCACGAAGAGCGTCCTCGATTTCAAGACCTTCTCTGGCTGCGAGTGCTGCACATATGTTCAAGTATTGTATCGGTGTATAAGGGTGATCGGTTGTAATGGAGACGCGGATTCCGTGATCATGCAAGATTTTATACGTCTGCCATGTTTTATTTCTAAGCTCGATTTTGGAGGCTCTTGTGAATGTTGGTCCGACTGAGACTTGTAATTCTCTGCCTGCAAGTTGATCCGCTATTAAATGTCCTTCTGTGCAATGTTCAATTCGCAAATCAAGGTCGAATTCGTCCGCAAGGCGTATGGCTGTTATGATGTCGTCCGCTCTATGGGCATGGATCCTTACTGGTATTTCTTTATTCAATGCTTGAAGAATTGGTTTTACACGGAGGTCGGGTTCTGGATCTTTCATGGCTGCATAGAAGGTCTCCCTTAATGTTCCCATAATTCCTAATCTCGTTATGGAAGCATTTTTAGACTGGGAGTGGATCCGTTTAGGGTTTTCTCCTAAAGCGAGTTTAAGGCCGGCCGTCTGTCTGAGGATCATATCGTTGATCGTATGGCCGACGGTTTTAATAACAGAGGTTGTACCACCGATCATATTTGCGCTCCCGGGCATAATATGAGCTGTGGTAACGCCAGCTTTTCTCGCGTTAAAAAACGCAGGGTCGAGAGGGTGGGCCCCGTCAATTGCTCTCAGGTGCGGGGTAACGGCCTCGATCGTTTCATTTGCATCACTGCCAGCCCAACCGGTCCCTTCATCGTAAAGGCCAAGGTGAGTGTGGACATCAACGAATCCAGGGTATAGATCCAAGCCTTTGCCATCAATGAATTCTGCTTGTTTCGGTAACTCAATGCTTTCTCCGTAATCGTGTATTTTTCCGTCGATCACATGCACACATCCATTTTTAATAGAAGGAGATGTGATGGGGTGGATATGGACATTTTTTATAACTGTGTTCATAGACATACAGCCTTTCCCTTCAATATACAATTATTATACTTTAAAAAAGCCTTTTGGATAACAAAAATGAGCAAAGCTAAGCTTTGCTCATTGAACTTTTACTTATTTAAGATGGATGGATAGGTGAAGACTCGATTTTGAGTTTCCATGTCTAACAAGACCTAGGATAAAAAACTGATCAGGACGGACTGTGTATCCATGATTTCAATCTGTTTTTATTTTCTGTTTCTATTCACGTAAGGATAGAGGGGATCTTTCAAGTGAAATTCATAGGTTTCCCCGTCAACAATTCCTACCACCTTATCGCTATCATAAAGATCAAGCATGAATTGAGCCATCTCTTGGGCTGTGTGGAATTGTGGAATGTTTTCTTCATAGCTGAATTGATCGACATCCATAGACCTTTCTGCAAATTCCGTTTCGGTTGCCGCTGGTGCCAGCACTTTCGCTTGCATAGGGCTGCCTTGAGCTTGAAGCTCCTGAGCAAGTCCTTCAGTAAAAGCACTCACAAAAAACTTCGTGGCGCAATAGGTAACGGCACCACCGACAATGGTGTATCCTCCACCTGAAGAAACATTTATCAATTGTGTTCCTTCTTGATCTGCATAATCTCTCACATACAAGGAGGATAGGATCGTCAATGCTTCATTATTCAAACGAAGCATTTTTTCAATTTTTGGAAGTTCTTGATGTGAAATCAAATCGAAGTTTCCGAAACCGGCATTGTTGATCCAAGTTTCAACTTCATACTCTTTTGTTCGCTCATAAAAATTATATACTTCCTCATTTTCAGCTAAGTCTGCTGTCATGATGATCACGTCAATTTCTGCGTTCATTTCAGTGACTTTCGATTTTAACTCTTCAAGGTTTTTCTCTCGTCTGGCTGTAAGGATAAGGTTTTTTCCTCGTTTTGCAAAAGCCAAAGCTGACTCATAACCGATTCCAGAACTTGCTCCCGTAATCACAGTATACGACATTAAAGGTCCTCCTTAGATTTAGTTACCTTGTTCAGGGGGATCTTACTATTCTCATATGTGTAATCGCCCCTATAAAATGTTCATACGTAATGATTCAGCAGACGGCTGATGAATCATTACGTAGAATATCCGTTATATGAAAAAGTAAAACCCACATTTAACATCTTCTATTTATTTAAGATAGATGATAGGGCAGGTTGTAGATCCGGATAATGAAAGGTGTACCCAGAAGCCGTCGTTTTTTTAGGAATGACACATTGTCCATCTAAAAGAAGGGTGCTCATATCTCCTAATGCTACTTTCATAGCAACGGAAGGAGCTGTAATCCAATGGGGGCGATTCAGCACCTCTCCTAGTGTCTGCCCAAAATCTTTGTTTCTTTTCGGATTGGGGGCTGTCCCGTTTAAAGGGCCGTGAATATTTTTATTTTCGATTGCAAAATGAACTATTCCGACCACATCATCGATATGGATCCAGGACATCCATTGTTCTCCTGAACCTAAATTGCCACCAATCATCATTTTATAGGGAAGGATCATTTTCGGGAGCGCGCCTTCTTCTCCTAAAATGATGCCGAAGCGGACATAAACCGTTCGCACTCCTTTTTCGGCTGCTTGTGAAGCGCGGGCTTCCCATTCCTCCACGACATTTGCTAGAAAATCATTTCCGGGTTCGGTGGTTTCTTCTGTGAATGTTTTGGTCTTTGATTGGCCGTAATAACCTACAGCAGAAGCGTTAACGAGCACCTCTGGCTTTTCTGAAAGTGCATCGATCAAATCCAATACGCCTTCTGTCGATTTGATTCGACTTTCCAAAATCGATTGCTTTCTTTCCTCTGTCCAACGTCCACTATTCAATGATTCTCCTGCTAAGTTTACAATGGCATCAAGAATAGGGAGTTCTTGTTCTGGATGGAATTCTTCTTTCAACCAACCGACATAAGTCACTTGATCCGTGTCTTTGTACTTCTTCGGACTCCGTGTCAATATGTACACGTCATGCCCTTCTTGTACCAGCTTTTCTTTTAATTGAGTACCAACAAAACCAGTACCTCCTGTAATGGCGATGTTCATGTTTATTCCTCCTATCTGCGTGAGGGTGTCAATAGTTTACTCCATTTGGTTCGTTTTGACGATACGGCAGTCGAATTCCATGATAAAATATGGTCAAAGAGGTGAAGCGGATGGCTAAACTTACGAAAATTACGACACAAAAAAAACATAAAAGTCGATACAATATCTTCCTGGATAAAGGAAATGGGGAAGAGTACGGATTCAGTGTCGATGAAGAAGTCCTTGTGAAATATCGTCTTCAGAAAAACATGGAACTGGACGAGGCACTGATTAACGCGCTGATTCAGACCGATACGCTTCACAAATCCTATACCCTTGCGATCAATTATTTAAGCTATCGTATGCGCTCAGAAAAAGAGATCCGGGATTATTTAAAAGACAAAGAGACCGATTCTGAGCACATTGAAGAGATCATTTCACGGTTAAACAAGGAACGGTTATTGAATGACCAGGAGTTCGCGAATTCCCTTGTGAGGACACGAATCATGACTTCGAGCAAAGGGCCGCTTTTATTGAAAAAAGAATTATTGGATAAAGGGGTGTCTGCAGTTAAAGCGGATGAAGCTATCACTCATTATTCTTTTGATAAGCAATTTGAAAAAGCGATGAAATTTGCTGAAAAGAAACTGAGGAATGATGGGCGAAAATCTTACCGTCAACAAGTTCAAAACGTACAGCAGACGCTGATGCAAAAAGGATTCCAGGGAGACGTTATCCAGGAAGTGATTGCTAACTTACCGGAAGATGAAGATGAGGACGCAGAATGGGAAGCGGTCGTTTATCAGGGGGAAAAACTGCTTCGCAAATTTCAGTCCAAAGTTGAAGGATATGAGTTGAAGCAGAAAGTTAAGTCTGGCCTTTATAGGAAAGGTTTCACATTTGATCTAATTGATCGTTTTATTGACGAAAATATAAAGGAATAAAAAAGAACAAGCCGCCTGACTTAAACGTCAGCCGCTTGTTCTTTTTTGCTCAAAAGCCCTTTTTTTTCCAAGTCCTCAATCGCCTCATGTACATGATCGACAACCGCACTTGCTTTTTCCTTCACCTGATCATGAGCAGTAGACATCGCATAGCTGTGAGGAGTCATTTCAAACATGCTCACGTCATTAAAAGAATCTCCAACACATGCGATTTCATCAGGTTGAATGCTGAGGCCTTCAATTAACTGCCTGAGTCCGCTTTGTTTGTTGATCGATTTAGGCATCATATCGACACATGTTTCATGAGAAATGAAGCTGTCAATTTCCTCTCCGAACATTTCTTTAATTCTTTCGGCAGCTTTCATGACATCGGCTTCTTTCCCGTGCAAGGCAATTTTTGAAGGGATAATCGTTTGTCCGACCTGTTCATTCAATTCAGGTTTGACGATGATGTCGTGAAACATCTGTTCAGAAATCATATCCACGAAAGCGTTCGATTCTTTCGTGAACGTTTCATCTGCTGTAGATACTGTTTTTATCATTGGTTCTTGGTCGATCGTCTGAATGATTCGTTGGGCTAGTTCGGATTCAAACGTTTTGGCGTGGATTTGTGTATCTTCATCGTTGAACACAAACGCTCCATTTTGACTGACGCGGTGACCGTTTACACCTACGCGCTTTAGAACCTCGATAATCTCATGGTCCATACGGCCGGAGGCCACCGCAAGAGGTGGACCCTCTTCCACCATTCGCTTCAATGCATCAATATCTTCGTTTTTAATATAATGATCTTCTCCAAGAAGGGTACCGTCAAGGTCTGTGACAAATAGTTTAATCATTGATTCATCTCCTCTCCGTGCAGGGCGTTTTCCCAGCACCTAAATGATTGTACACGACGTAATCGCTTTCAGACAAAGAGGAAAGCTTATTCCTTAGCCTTCCACTTGTAAAAAAAACAAATCAAATATAGGATAGAAGTTATGAGATGATTGAAAACGCTTTTAGTGTTATTTAAGTGGGGGACCATTATGGAAAAGCAGATAAAGATAAAAAAAGTGCTCAATAATAATGTAGTCATTGCTTCCCACCCAACTTATGAAGAAGTGGTATTAATTGGGAAAGGAATCGGTTTTAACCGGAAGAAGGGAGACGAAATTTCTTCTGAAAAAGCCGACAAGACATTTTTGCTGAGTAATGAACAGGAAAAAGAGCAATATGTAAGTTTATTGCCATACATCGACGAGAATTTGATTGACTTCATGAGTGATATCCTCCATCACGTCGAATCGCGGATGGGACAAGAGCTCAATCAGCATATTCACGTTGCGCTGACGGATCACCTTGCATTCGCTATCAATCGAGCAAAAAAGGATCTTCAGTTCTCCAATCCATTCTTACTTGAAATTGAATCCCTTTATCCGAAGGAATATCAAATTGCGATGGAAGTCGTGACGATGATCTACGATAAAATGGGCATCCAGTTTCCAGAAGGGGAAGTAGGATTCATCGCTCTCCATATCCACAGTGCGGTAACGGACAAGACGTTAAGAGAGCTCAACCGCCACAACCAGCTCATCACACATCTCGTTCAGCTTGTGGAGGATACGATGGACGTTCAAATTGATAAAAAGAGTGTGGATTACCATAGACTTGTCCAGCATTTGCACAGAGCCATCGACCGTGTTTATCAAGAGGAGCACGTGGGAGATGAAATTCGTTTAGCAAACATGTTGAAAGAAGAATATCCAGTGTGCTATAATTTAGCATGGAAACTGATAAAAGTGATGCAACGGCAACTGAATAAGCCTGTAGATGAGTCGGAAGCGATTTATTTGACGATCCATTTGCAGCGTTTAACCCATAAAACCTAAAACGTACGTGTTACTGACACGATCAGGCATGAGTACATGAAGGTGAAGTGGTTATCATAGGGGTAGGACTATCCTTATGGAACCTACTCACCTCTTGTGCTCATGCTTTTTTATTGTCCTGCTGAAAATCGCAGGATCAGCTATTATCCATACTCGGCGTCCTCAAATGGACGCTTATCGTTCCCTTTTTGTTGAAAACGTTTTATTTTTCTGACAAATGGATTTTATGGGGCCAGAGGCTAGCGTCACAAAATAAAAAGGAGGAAAACATAATGTTCAAGAATGCTTTCGGCACATTGCAAAAAGTCGGTAAAGCCTTGATGACTCCCGTCGCACTTTTGCCTGCGGCTGGTATTCTTCTAGCTTTTGGTACAAGCTTTGCTCAAGACAACTTTGTTGATAAAGTGCCATTCTTCGGAACACCTTGGGTTCAGACACTGCTGCAAGTAATGGCTGAAGCCGGGGGAATTGTCTTTGCGAATTTACCGTTGCTCTTCGCTGTCGGTGTTGCCATCGGATTAGCGAAAGGAGACGGGGTAGCAGGTCTTGCTGCCATTATTGGTTATTTGATTATGAACGTGGTTATGGGGGTACTTGGAAATGTTGACGCCGACATGACCTCAGATCCTGCCTATGCGGAAGTACTCGGTATACCGACGCTTCAAACAGGAGTGTTTGGTGGTATTATTGTCGGTATTTTGGCAGCTTCGCTGTATAACCGGTTCTTCAATATCGAATTACCGCAATTTCTCGGGTTCTTTGCCGGGAAGCGTTTCGTGCCAATTATCACTGCTTTTACATCCCTTTTCTTAGGGATCATCATGCTTTGGGTTTGGCCATTTGCTCAAACAGGATTGAATGCTCTTTCTCACTTGATGTTGGAAGGAAATCAAACCATTTCCGCTTTCTTCTTCGGTTTAATTGAGCGTTCCTTGATTCCGTTTGGACTGCACCACATTTTCTATTCACCATTCTGGTTTGAATTTGGTTCTTACACCAATGCTGCTGGTGAGGTGATCCGTGGTGACCAGACGATTTTCTTCGAACAGTTGAGAGACGGAGTTGAATTCACTGCAGGAACATTTATGGTTGGTAAATTCCCATTCATGATGTTCGGTCTTCCAGCTGCTGCCCTTGCGATTTATCACACAGCAAAACCTGAACGTAAAAAAGTGGTCGGAGGAATCATGGCTTCTGCAGCCTTGACATCTTTCTTGACAGGGATCACAGAACCAATTGAGTTCTCTTTCCTATTCGTTGCGCCACTATTGTTCGCGATTCATGCTGTATTTGCTGGTTTCTCCTTTATGATTATGGAGATTCTTGGAGTTAAAATTGGACAGACATTCTCTGGTGGTCTGATTGACTTCATTCTATTCGGAGTTCTTCCTAACCGTACCGACTGGTGGTGGGTCATCATCGTTGGTCTCGTATTCTCTGTGGTCTATTACTTCGGATTCCGTTGGGCGATCCTCAAGTTCAACTTGGCAACACCTGGACGTGAAGATGAAGCAGAAGATGCAGAAGAAGACGGCGAAGTCGGAGATCTTCCATTTGAAATTCTTGAAGCAATGGGTGGACAAAAGAACATCGACCACTTGGATGCATGTATCACACGACTACGTGTTTCCGTTAATGATAAAAACGATGTGAACAAAAATCGATTGAAAAAACTTGGCGCTTCCGGTGTAATGGAAGTCGGGAACAACATTCAGGCCATTTTCGGACCTGTATCTGATACCTTGCGTGGCCAAATGCAAGACATCATGGATGGTAAAACACCTAGATCAAGAGAAGATGCATCTGAAATGAAGAACGCTGAAAAAGCTGCAGAAGCACCGGTCACTGAAGGTGAACTGGAATTCGTAAGTCCGATCAAAGGAAAGATCATGCCAATCACTGAAGTTCCGGATCAAGTATTCTCCGGTAAGATGATGGGCGATGGCTTTGCAATTGAGCCGGAAGATGGTAATATTGTTTCACCGATTAATGGTAAAGTCTTAAATGTATTCCCTACAAAACATGCCATTGGCCTTGAAGCTGAGAACGGCATGGAAATCCTGATCCACATCGGAATTGATACGGTCGGATTGAAAGGGGAAGGATTTACAGCGAAGATCTCTGAGGGAGACGAAGTGAAGCAAGGTCAGGCATTGATGGAAGTGGATCTGGATTACGTGAAAGAAAATGCTCCATCCATCGTAACGCCAATTGTCTTTACGAACCTTCAAGAAGGTCAGTCTGTAAATATTAAGGCATCAGGTCAAGTCAATCACAATGATCCAGACATCATTGAAATTACCGAATAAAGAGGAGAGTTAAACATGGCAGAACAAACAATGAAAATTACAGCAGCCGACGGTGTACACGCACGTCCAGCTACAGCACTTGTACAAGTAGCAGGAAAATACCAATCCGATGTAAACATCGAGTACAAAGGTAAATCTGTTAACATGAAGTCCATCATGGGAGTAATGTCCCTTGGAATTCCAAACGGTGCAGAAGTGACGTTCAAAGCAGAAGGTTCTGACGAAGCGGAAGCAGTAGAAGCTGTAGTAGCTAAAGCAAAAGAAGAAGGTCTTGGAGAGTAATTTCTTCGAGCATAAAAAAGGGCTTGCCGTTGAGGCAAGCCCTTTTTGTGTGAATAAACGAGTCGCACTAAAGAGCATGCGAATTTGCACCAATAAAAAGAGTACCGTGCGAAACAACCGCACGATACTTATATGAATTCAAGTTTATCCTTACTACAATTAGCGATCGATGAAGATCTCGTTTCTACCGTCATCCTCTGCAAAGATCTGCTCAGCTACAACTTCTGGACCTTTTAGTCTTTCTGGGTTTCCCACATGGTCCGTTTCGCTCCAGAATGGGGTGTTCATCCCGCCCATATACACGGCGGTCGCGGTCAATGGGGAGTCCTCCCATTCTTTGTGCAGACTCTCGGTAAATCCGCGTACTGCAAACTTACTTGCACAGTATATGCTTTCGTTCTTCTTCCCACGTAGACCAGCGGTTGAGATGATGTTCAATACACGACCTTCTGTCGTTTCTAACATAGGAACGGCAAGCTGAGTGGTCAGAACCGTCCCTTTGACGTTTGTGTTGAGAAGTTGATCTATATTGTCTTCGGTATAGGAGGAAAGCTCTCCGAAATGACCGACCCCAGCGTTGTTGATCAGTACATGTAAGGAATCGATCTGTTTAACAGCTTCTCTGATTGATGATGGCTCCGTCACATCGCAAATAATAACCTCTGCTTTTCCACCTTCGTTTGTGATCTCGTTTTGAGTAATCTGTAGGTGCTCCGCCGTTCTTCCGGAAAGGAAGACCTTATAACCGTTTTTCGCGTAAATCCGAGCAAGAGCACGTCCTAAGCCTGTTCCGGCTCCAGTAATCCAAACATTCTTCATCCTCATCTCTCCTTATCTGTGTTGCTTTATATTCATTGTGAACAAACCCTGCTAGAATGTAAAGAGAGCTCGAATAGAGGAGGTTACAATATGGAAAAAAGATATAGTGAATATACACAAGAAGAGTTACGTTCTGAGATTGCGGAGTTGACGGAAAAAGCTCAAAAGGCGGAACAATTAGGAATGGTAAATGAATTTGCTGTTCATGAACGAAAGATCATTATGGCTAGATCCTACATGATGAATCCAGGTGATTTTAAGGCGGGGGAAACATACGAAGTTGAAAGTGATCCCGAGCATTTGTTTTATATTGAATATATGAACGGTGTGTTTGCCTGGGGATACAGGAAAACTAAACAAGGTGAGAAAGCAAGCGATGAAGAAGAAGCTCTACCCATTTCTATGTTAGGGCAAAAAGTAGCTTAGAAATAAAGGAGCCGGGCACGTTTATACGTGCCCGGTATTTTTAGTTGCGTTTACGCATTTGGATTTCAGTGATTTGGTCTGCTTGCGTTTGTTCTGTTTCCCCATTCACACGGCTGCTCAAATGTTTGATGCTGCGGTGTGAATAGTTGGTAGAGGCTTTCGATTTGAAATTACGTTTACCCATGGTAATTCCTCCCTACGTCGTTGACGTCACGGTGTCTCGATCTAGCCGCTCTTTCTTGAGGTTTACTATTGATCGTACCGTTTGGACGCTTCGCGAGATATTCGCTTTGGTCATCTGGTGCGTGCGTCATTTTTACATTAGGGAAATTCTTTGCCTTATTACGCATCAGTCATCCTCCTCATGAGTCTCTATGGAGAGACAGTATTAGTATGTACCTTCTTAGGGACCGTATGTGTTACAATGGCAGTGTAAACATTGCCAAATATGGAGTGGTCACATGAATGAAATATACCAGCGGTTAGCTGAAAAATTATACGAGAAGAATCCGGAGCTAACAATAGATGAGGCACGGACATGGGTGGAACTTTTATGGGAGGATTTTGAATCAACGCGAGCAAAGGCCGGTCATGACTATCAAGGGAAACAGGTCACAGAACAGATCGTCTTGCAGTGGATTCAACATTATGGCCCGAAGCTTCATGAGTTTGTAGCAACAAATCCCAAATACAAAAAAATGCTTGAGAAAAAAGGGTATCTTCATTAAAAATGCGCATGGTTTAAAAAGGAGCCTCTCATCTTGAGAGACTCCTTCTTTATGTTCTCCTTACACTAACGGTACCTTTCACATCGGGCTTACTTTGTTTTGCAGCTTTTCTTCTGTAAACACCCATCCAGTATAGGAATTGAGAATTTTTAAGTGGTCTCCATGCTCATCGTCAATTTGAGCCAGTGCAACAAACGGGTAACGTCCCCGTGAACGATAACGAAGATCAATGAACCTTACTTCTGTGTACTCATCATAGTAGCTCATCTCGTACCTATACACGGGAGAAAAGGATAAAAAGGCTTTGATGTTATGATCGGTCAAAGCTTTTTGAATGACAGGATCATCATAATCGATCGGTTTATTGGTGAATGTATCAAGGATGGTTAAATGTCCGTTCTCCGCTCTTCCTACGTAATAATGAGTAGGAGTAGTGATCGCAATTCTCCAAACATTCTGCTTCATAGTAGGAGAGGTCGCAATCTGTTTGACGTCCTTGATGTTTTCATGAATCAAACGAACAAGTTCTCTTTTGTCAAAGTACCTTTTTAGGTAATAAAGAGCGATGACAAAATATAAGATCAGCCATAAAGTTCCAGGGTTTGCCCCTAAATTCCACGCGACAATGCCTGCAATGTGCAGGGTGAAAATATACGGGTCGAATGTATTGATAAACCCATAAGCTACCCATCTTTTTGTAATAGGGCGATACGCTTGGGTACCATAAGCATTAAATATATCAACGAACACATGTAGTATGACAGCAAGAAAAGTCCAAAGCCAAAGGTGCACAAAGTTCACCTCAGGAGTGAACATATAAATGATGCTGGGGATGCTGATCCCCCAAAGAATCACAGCAGGAATGGAATGTGTGATGCCCCGGTGGTGCCGGATGTAAACTGCATTATTTCTTAATTTTAGTACCGTGTCTGAATCGGGCGCCTGAGAGCCAATCATTGTTCCGATAAGAACCGCATTAAAAAGCTCGGGGTCTGCATTGACAACGGGATCAAGCGTGGCCAGGCCCCCTAACGCGACGCCCATGACGACATGTGTGCCTGTATCCAAGTTTCATACCTCCTTTGGCAGGTCGGACGTTTCAACAGTAGTTTATCACGAAGGGTGAAGAAAGATGAAAAGAGCTGAAAGAGTTAAACATATTTTAAATAACTTCGACAAGGAATCCTATAGAAAGGACCTCATTCATTGGTTTAAAGAAGAGCAGCGGATTCTCCCATGGCGGGAAAATCAAGATCCTTACCGGGTGTGGGTATCAGAAATTATGCTCCAACAAACACGTGTTGATACGGTCATTCCCTATTTTAATCATTTTATGGATAAGTTTCCTACACCTGACGCTTTAGCTCAGGCAGATGAACAGGAGGTCTTGAAAGCGTGGGAGGGCTTAGGATACTATTCCCGTGCGCGAAATTTGCAAAACGCTGTGAAAGAGGTTGTTTCAGAATACGGGGGAGTTGTTCCAGCTGATGCCGAAGAATTAGGCAGCCTCAAAGGCGTAGGCCCCTATACGCGAGGGGCTATCTTAAGTATTGCCTACGATATACCGGAACCAGCGGTTGATGGGAATGTCATGAGAGTCTTATCAAGAATTCTTCGTGTTGAAGATGACATTAGCAAACAAAGTACGAGGAAGCTTTTTGAAGAGCTTGTGAGTGAATTGATATCTGAAGAGGATCCCTCTTCTTTTAACCAGGGATTGATGGAACTTGGAGCCCTGGTCTGTACACCTAAAACTCCTTCCTGCATGTTGTGTCCCGTACAGGAGCACTGCAGAGCCTTTGATGAAGGAGTGGAAACAGAGCTCCCAGTTAAAGCTTCTAAAAAGAAACAGAAAAAATCGCCATATCTGCTGCTTCTTGTTCAAAATGAAAAGGGAGAGGTCCTGATCGAGCAAAGACCGGACACAGGTCTGCTCGCTTCCTTATGGCAGTACCCAATGGTTCCTCTTGAAGACGTAGGTCAAGAAGCGGTCGAGCATTGGTTTTATGGTGAATATGGTTTGAAAGTAGTGGTGGGGGAATCCGTAGATCGCATCAAGCATGTATTTTCCCATTTGATTTGGGAAATGGAAGTCATCAAGGTTACTGTAAAAGAAGGAACGCTTGACCATGAGCGTGCAAAATTTATTGCACCTGAAGACATGGAAGACTTTCCATTTCCGGTATCCCATCAAAAAGCCCACCCTCATATTAATCGATAACAGGATGAGTGCCGGTGGTCCAAGTAGCTTCTTGCTGCTCCAAGCCACCGCGGCGCTTAATCTCCTCATTGATTTCACGTAATAGGGTAATTCCTTCCGAGTTCAAATACGGAGAAGACTGTGAAAGAGCATAGTGAAAGTAACCAAGCTCTTTTTCCTGCCACTTTTGTTTTGGTTCCATAGATAAAGCGGATAAATCTCGTCCCACATACATTGCATTCCATCCTCCTTCCTAGATACTTTATGTACATCTGACCTCCTCATACATGTAAATAGTCACCTAATGAAACGTAACAAATTTGTAATGTAAATGTAACGTAACTATCTCGACCTTTATGTGACAAGGATTAGACAAAAAACGCCCTCGTTTGCTGAAGTTTTAGACTATTTACAATTCAGTGTCGTTTATGAATAATAAGTAATAGAACATAACGATTATCCATTTTGACTAATACCATACATATGAGAGGGTTTTATAGATGAATAAAACAAAAGTGGTCACCGCTGTCTGTGGGTCTTTGATTGGGGCGTCATTGTGGGGAAGTTCCGTTTTTGCTGATGAATTACATAAGGTGAAATCCGGGGGAAACATTGTGGAGGATCAGCACGAAGTATGATGCCTCCGTATCCGAAATTAAAACATGGAACAAACTTGACTCAAACCTTATCCGTGTAGGACAAACCTTGGTCGTCGAAAAGGAATCTGATTCTGCACGAAAATCACCATCTGAAACGACAGAAACCGTTTCAACCACTACTTATAAAGTGAAGAGCGGAGATTCTCTATGGGCCATTGCTACTCGTTATGGTTTGTCTGTGTCAAAATTGAAAGAATTGAACGATTTGACAAGTGATGTCATTTATTCCGGACAAAATTTAACGGTGACAGGAGAAGCGAATCAAACAAAACCATCCGCTCCTGATCAAAAAGAAACGGCTGATGAACAGAAGTCCGAATCAAAACAAGAAGCCAATGATACATATACTGTAAAGAGTGGAGATTCCCTGTGGTTAATTGCTACGAAATATGGAATGTCTGTCTCTCATCTTAAGAGTCTGAATGACCTATCCAGCAATGTGATTCATTCTGGTCAACAATTAAAAATTTCGGGTGAAGTCACTTCTTCTCCAACACACACTTCTACAAAAAATGATACGGATTCGAGCTCAGGTTTAATAGCCGAGGCGAAAAAGCATATAGGCACACCCTATCACTGGGGAGGTACAAGCCCGGCAGGATTCGATTGCAGTGGTTTCCTTCAATACGTATTTGCTCAAGAGGGGATAAGTATCCCGCGTACAGTAGCATCTATCTATGCGGATAGTAGAATGGATTCTGTAAGTGGTTCAAATCGTCAGGTTGGAGATCTTGTGTTTTTTGAAACCTATAAGCCGGGTGCTTCCCATGCCGGAATTTATGTAGGTAATAACAGTTTCATCCACACGGGGTCTACAAATGGTGTTGAAATTAGTTCATTGTCCAGTAACTACTGGAGTCAACGTTATATCGGTACGAAGAGATTATCCCATTAATTTTTAAAACCGCTCCTATCACAAGGAGCGGTTTTTTATATAAAAATTTTTGTTTTTTGGAATGAAACGACCATCTCCTGTACACAATAATTTTTGCGGAGGTGATAAACATGGCTAAGCAACCGAAACAAAACAAAACAGCAGCTGGTACAGACGTTAACCACGTGAAACAACAAAACCAACAAGCTGCACAAGGGAAATCCCAATACGGCGCTGAATTCGCTCAACAAACTGACGCGCAGCACGTACAGCAGCAGAACCAAAAATCTCAGGCTAAGAAAAAATAACCTGAGTGGTTGGTAGGTTGGCCAGGCTGCTTTTTAGCCTGTATCAATCCCCCGATTGAAGAAGTCGCCCCTTTAGCGGGCGGCTTCTTTTATTTACATACCTTTATAATGTTATTCAACAATATGGCAGTCTTGTGTAAGACTCAGTTTCGAAATGTTTCCGGGGTTCGTTGCTATGTTGGGCGTCAGGGGTGATCGGGAAGCTACTCGCTTTCCTGCGGGGATGACGGCAAGCCTCCTCGTGCTTCGCACTGTGGGGTCTTGCCAGTCCATCCATTCCCGCGGGAGTCTCGCAGCTTCCCAACCACCCCTTTCGGTGTAAGGGAGAAACGAACCCTTGTACCAAATTGGATGGGTCTTTCACTATCCAACTGTTAGAGGTGTAAAGCGAAGTGGATTAAGCTTTAACGTACTGTTGAGGTGTTCTAGTCATCCACCTCCCATAATCATACGAGCTGACCTTTTAGGAGTGTTTTCGAGAATCTTTCATGGCAATGGGGCGGAGGGAAACGGTGAGACTCCTATGGGACGTGTGGGACAGGTGAGACCCCGGAAGGCGTAGCCTGAGGAGGCTCACCGCCCGCCCCATGGAAAGCGAACCTTTTCCCGGAGCCCCTAGAACCACTCAATTGTCTCGAAACTGAGTCTCCACTAACGGGAGCTATTGTGGAAAAAAGGGATGGTTTTGTTCGATAATCCTGTCTCTGGTCCAATTGTTTTCAATCCACTTCATTTGTCGTTATAATAGGTAGAAGGTGATATGGAATAGAAAGGGAAGGGGGGATTGTATGCCCGGCCCAGAAGCAGGTAAACGGATAGAAATCCAGAGCTATAAGCACAATGGGCAGTTACACCGAGTTTGGGACAGTACCACGATATTAAAAGGGACAAGACATGTGATCATCGGAGCCAATGACCGTACGGAAGTAACAGAAAGTGATGGTAGAAGATGGATCACCAGAGAACCGGCCATTTGTTATTTCCACTCTAAATATTGGTTCAACATTATCGGTATGTTAAGGAATGATGGAGTATATTACTACTGCAACATTAGTTCTCCCTTCGTTTATGAAGATGAAACCATAAAATATATTGATTATGACCTGGACGTGAAAATTTTCCCTGATATGACCTATAAAATACTTGATGAAGATGAATATGAAATCCATAAAAAGCGGATGAACTATCCTCATGTGTTGGATCGTATCCTCTATAACAACATCGATATTTTAATCAGGTGGATCCGTCAACGGAAAGGACCGTTTTCTCCGGAATTCATCGATCAGTGGTATGAAAGGTACTTAACGTATAGATAATGACCAATTGCGCACTTATAAAAAGTGCGCTTCGTTGTTGTTTGATAGGTTTAGAAAGAAGGTGTTGTTTTGGACAGTATAAAAAGGTATTTACGATTTGTGCAGCCTTACAAGGGGAAAATCATTCTCACTGTACTTATTGGAATCGTTAAATTCTCTATCCCTTTGTTAATGCCACTCATTATTAAATATGTCATTGATGATATTATCAATGCGGAAGATATGACACAGGCAGAACGACTGGATCAATTGCTTCTCATTTTAGGAGGAGCCTTTCTCATTTTCCTCATTTTGCGACCGCCCATCGAATATATCAGGCAATACTTGGCGCAATGGATTGGGAGTAACATTTTATATGATATTAGAGAGAAGCTTTTCGACCATATCCAACGTTTGAGTTTACGCTTTTATTCTAAAACGAAAACGGGCGAAATCATCTCCCGCGTCATTCATGATGTGGAGCAGACGAAAACATTCGTTATCACAGGCCTTATGAATATTTGGCTCGATATGTTCACCATTGTTATTGCCATCATTATCATGTTGACGATGGATCCTTGGCTTACATTGGTGGCTATTGCTTTGTTCCCTTTTTACGGATTTGCGGTCAAATATTTTTACGCGAGGTTACGAAATCTTACACGCGATCGCTCACAGGCGCTTGCAGAAGTACAAGGTCATTTGCATGAACGGGTACAGGGAGTTCCTGTAACGAGGAGTTTCGCTTTGGAGGATCATGAACAAGAACAATTTGATGTGAAGAATAAGAACTTCCTGGATAAAGCGATCACTCATACCAACTGGAACGCTTACACCTACTCTGTAACGAATACGATTACAGATCTTGCTCCATTGTTAGTCATTGCTTTTGCGGGGTATCAAGTCATCACAGGTTCTCTAACCGTCGGTACAATGGTTGCGTTTGTCGGATATATGGATCGTGTATATAATCCGCTTCGGCGCCTCGTCAATTCAGCGACAGTGCTTACGCAATCCATCGCCTCCATGGATCGTGTTTTTGAATTTGTGGATGAAAAATATGACATTGTCGATAAACCGGGGGCGAAGAAAATGGAACACGTGAGAGGCGATGTCAAAGTAGAGGATGTCTCCTTTCGATATGATGAAGAAGATCCGCTCGTCCTTAAAAATGTCAGCCTAGACATTAATCAAGGAGAAACCATCGCTTTTGTCGGCATGAGTGGGGGAGGAAAGTCGACCCTGATTAGTTTGATCCCTCGATTCTACGATGTCACTTCAGGTTCAATATCTATTGATGGAACAGATATTAGAGATTTTGAAGCCAGGTCTCTCAGGGATAACATTGGCATGGTGCTTCAGGACAATATCCTCTTTAGTGAATCGATCGCGATGAATATACGAATGGGTAATCCGGATGCCACGGATGAACAGATGGTTGAGGCTGCGAAAGCGGCGAATGCCCATGATTTTATCATGAATCTTCCGAACGGCTACGATACGTTGGTCGGTGAAAGAGGTGTGAAGTTATCGGGGGGTCAAAAACAAAGGGTGGCAATCGCACGGGTATTCTTGAAAAACCCACCGCTACTCGTTTTAGATGAAGCGACTTCTGCTCTTGATTTGGAAAGTGAGCACCTCATTCAAAATGCTCTTGAACGTTTAGCTTCTGAACGGACAACGTTTATTGTTGCCCATCGCCTTTCTACCATCACCCATGCGGACCGGATTGTCCACATCGAGAATGGTGAAATTGTAGAAGTCGGCTCCCACCAGGAGTTGATGAAGAAACAAGGCCATTATTACGACCTGTACCAAGTGCAGGAGCTGGATGATCATAAAGAAGAATATATGGGAACGTAATGATAAGCTCAAGGTTTAAAACCTTGAGCTATTTTTATTATGGGAGATAAAAGAAGCCGAGTATGTCAGACATACTCGGCTTTGGATTTTTATTTTTCTGATGTCTGGATAAAGTCATCCTGATGGTGTGCCTGGTAACTTTTGAGTAACTTCTTGAGTCGCTCCAACTGGTAGTGGTACTCCATCAATTGCGAGGCGAGGGGAAGGAAAACCAGCTTATCAGGATTATTGCTTTTTTCATAAACGCTCATCAGTCGTTCAACGAGCATAGGGATGTCGGGTTCTTCAATCCGTCTTAATGATTGTTTATGCGTGTTTTTAATGCGGCCTTTAAGACTCAGAATTAATTTCTCATGTGCGTTGATCAGTTTATCCAGTTCTTGTACAACAGCATCTTGAAACGGTTCTGGAATTTGTTCAATTTTGTGTTCCAACCTGTAAAAAGCTTTCAGGACATCGAAAGATTTTTTTGTCGTTGTAATCAATTGACGGAAAAGCACCATTTTTCTCCCTTTAGAGAAATGACTCCCTTTGAAATAAGTTCTTTCTTCTGAGTAGAGAAGATAGGTATGGTCAACCCAACGCATATCATCCTGAATTCTGGTGATTTCATATTTAAGAGCTGGTTCATCAGATAAATTCCTTGTCGTCACTCTCAGCCATTGCAAAATATCATTGGTAGCACGGTCAATTTTCGTGAACAGCCTTGTTTCGTATCGTGGTGGAAGAAAGACAAGGTTGACGATAAATGCCGCAAGGATCCCGAGAAGCATGGAAGTGAACCTGGAACCTGCGAAGTATAAAAAGGTTTGGTCCGTCGAGTCCATTAGGGCAATGACAGCAACAACCGCTAGAGCAATCGTGTTTTCGTTCATTTTCAATGTCGTTGTCAATCCAATGACAAGGATGATTGCAAACCCTACGATGAACGGGTCGTTGCCGAGAGTAAAGACGGCAACAATAGCAATCAACGCACCGATTATGTTTCCTTGTACTTGCTCGATGATGGATTGATAGGATCGATAAATGGAAGGTTGAATGGAAAAGACGACAGCGATCGCAGCGAGTAGAGGGGACACGAAACCGATCAAATGCCCAATATAAAGGGCAATCCCTACAGCTAACCCTGTCTTCATCATACGTGCGCCTAATTTCATGGAAGACATCATCCTTTAAACGTAAAAATATCTTATGAACGAAAAATCGCTTATAAGAGACTCTCATAATGAAAAGTCGGATGCTCCCATTATACATCATTTCATAAGGAGGAAAACAAAAGAAAAAGCTTATGCGCGATCCGCATAAGCCAAAGGGGAACCAGCCTAAGCTGGAACCTATGAAAAGGGAAAGAAATGAAACAAAGATCATAATTCGTGGGAATATTCAGAATTATGTATATATAATAGCATGAAGATTTCATATAATCAACAAAATATTCAGAAAAAACAGCGAAAAAATCTCCCCTGGTTATGTGGACAGGGGAGAGGAAGATTAGTCATTGGCCATGGTCCGGAAGGTTTTCTCGACGGCTTTTAATGTTTGATCGATATCTTCATCTGTATGTGCGGTGGTCAGGAACCATGCTTCATATTTCGATGGAGCGAGATTGATTCCTTCAGCGAGCATAAGTTTGAAGAAGCGGGCGAATTGATCACCATCCGTATTCTCTGCCTGCTCATAATTTTCGACTTTTTCATCCGTGAAATATACGGTTAAAGCACCTTTCAATCGATTGATCTGAATTTGTACGCCGTGATCTTCGGCATGTGCTAGAATACCTTTTTCCAATCGTGCGCCGAGCCTGTCCATTTCTTCATATACTCCATCTTCCTGGAGTACCTCGAGACAAGCAATTCCAGCAGACATGGAAGCAGGATTCCCTGCCATCGTCCCCGCCTGATAGGCTGGTCCCAATGGAGCGACTTGTTCCATAATGTCTGCACGGCCACCGTAAGCACCAATCGGAAGTCCGCCACCGATGATTTTGCCCATTGCTGTCATGTCAGGTTCTATATCTAACAATTGCTGAGCACTTCCGTATGTAAAACGAAAAGCGGTAATGACTTCATCATAAATAACGAGAGCTCCGGCATCGTGAGTCAGTTTATTCACTTCGTGCAGGAAACCAGGTTTAGGTTCTACGATTCCGAAGTTTCCTACAATGGGTTCAACAAGAACACCTGCAATTTGGTCACCGAATTTTTCAATCGCTTGTTTGAAGGGCTCGATATCATTAAAAGGAACCGTGATGACATCCTGGGCAATCGATGCAGGTACACCTGCGGAATCCGGTGTCCCTAAAGTCGATGGGCCAGAGCCTGCAGCTACGAGGACTAAATCAGAGTGACCGTGATAACACCCGGCGAATTTAATGATTTTGTTTCTTCCGGTATAGGCACGGGCAACTCGTATGGTTGTCATGACTGCTTCAGTACCGGAATTGACGAACCTTACTTTATCCAGTGAAGGAATGGCTTCTTTGAGCATTTTAGCAAAGCGGTTTTCGAGGACGGTCGGGGTTCCGTAAAGCACACCATTCTGCGCAGCTTTGGTTATGGCTTCTGTGATATGCGTGTGAGCATGTCCCGTAATAATAGGTCCATATGCACCTAAGTAATCGATATATTCATTTCCATCGACATCATAGAAACGGGACCCTTCAGCACGGTCCATATAAACAGGGGTTCCGCCCCCTACGCCTTTATACGCGCGGGATGGAGAGTTGACGCCCCCGACGATATGTTCTTTTGCTTCATTATATAAATGTTCCGACTTATTGAAATTCATCATTTACCTCCTAAACAATCCTTTTCACAGATTATTGTAGCATGCTTGTCCATCATGTATCACAAAGGTGCTTCCCGGATCATGGACCCGGAAAGCATTCTTTGAAAGGTTCCTTCACTCTAGAGCGTTGAAACAGTAGTCCGATCGATTACGAGGAAAGTTACACTGAGCGCACATGGGGCTCAGTGCGAGCTGTTCTTAGTATAGGAATGCTGCACCAACGATGATTAGAAGGATGAAAAGAACAACGATTAGCGCAAAGCCTCCGCCATATCCGTAACCCATTCACAATTCCCCCTTTCCATTGTTTACTGTATCTTATGCAGACTTTCATTCGCGGGCTGTGCGTTCGCCCGGTTTTGTCTGAAAAATGGACCATCAACCAGTTCGGCTAAGAGGCAGGGCATAAAAGACCCTTTGCATTCATATGAACAAGTAGGGCTTGTTTACTCGTTTTAAAAGGGGCATATCTATGATTACGATCATTATTTCTACTCTTTCCCTCGCATTGATTGGAGTGAGTCTAAGACAAATCTTTCACTCCCTTGAATTCGAACACAAAATATTCTCTGTTCAACTCTTTGTGTCCGTTATGATGTTATATACGATTGTCATGGTTGGCTTTGGGATTATCTATGCTGCGCTGATCCTTCAAGGGTTAGAAGTGTACAGGGCCGACGCTCCATTCATACAGGAGAACTGGACGCAGGAGATGATAAGGAGTGTGTACTTCAGCGGTGTGACTTTATTTACTGTCGGCTATGGTGATTTGACACCAGTAGGGATTGGGAAATGGATTGCAATTTCCGAGGCGATGGTGGGGTATACACTACCGGCTGCACTAGTTGCGAAAGTTTGGTTGAAGCATAAAGAGGAACGCTGAAGTTGGAAGTTTGTCTATTTTTAAGGTAACCTAAGTGGTAGAAACCATTTAGGAGGGTCTTATCATGACAGTTGAAAAAGGAAAACAAGTACAAGACTTCACACTACCAGCAAACAGCGGGGAATCCGTATCTCTTTCTGATTATAAAGGGAAGAACGTCGTCCTTTATTTTTACCCTAAAGACATGACTCCTAGTTGCACGACGGAGGCTTGTGATTTCCGTGATCATCACGAAAGCTTTGAAGATCTCGATGCTGTTATCTTAGGTGTCAGCCCTGATCCAGTCGAATCCCATGAAAAATTCATCAACAAGCATGATCTGCCATTCCTTCTGCTTGCTGATGAGGATCATCAAGTGGCTGAACAGTTTGGTGTCTGGAAGCTGAAGAAGAATTTCGGAAAAGAATATTATGGCATCGAACGTTCCACCTTTATCATCGACAAAGAAGGTAAACTTGCAGAAGAGTACCGAAAAGTTAAGGTTCAAGGACACGTCGAATCAGCTTTAGAGTATATCAGAGAAAACCTATCGTAAAATCAACCGAACCATAGTCTACAAGTGACTATGGTTTCTTTATCGTCTAATATAGAAGAAAAGGGGAAGGAGTTGATTTCGTGAAGATTGTTTCTGCCATAAAAAGAGTCCCAGATGAAATCCAACTGAGGCTTCAAACACGTTTTCCTGAGGCTGCTTTCATTTTTTGTCATGGAATGGGGGAAGCGAAATATTATCTTGAGGAAGCGGATGTCTTCATTACATATGGAGAAGACTTGGACAGAGAAAAGATTCAGTCAGCTAAGAAACTGAAATGGATTATGGTCTTATCTGCAGGAATGGACAGAATGCCTTTTGATGAAATTGCCAAAAGAGACATTCTCGTGACGAATGTAAGGGGCATTCATGCACAACCTATGGCAGAGTACGCGATTTCCATGTTGCTGCAAGTTTCTCGTAAAGCGAAGACCCTCATACAACAAGAAGTGAAAGCAGAATGGAGCCGCCGCCCTGTAATGAGTGAAATAAGCGGGCGCACGATGATTCTTCTTGGAACGGGAGCCATTCAGCAAGAAGTTGCCCGTTTAGCAAAAGCCTTTCAGATGAAAACGATCGGTGTATCGAAGTCAGGGAAAAAGAAACTGCATTTCGACCAGACTTTCCCGGTGCAACAATTGGAACTGGTACTTCCTCTTGCTGATTTCGTTGTGGCGGCGCTTCCGAGTACTCCCGGCACTAGATATTTACTAGAGGAGAAACACTTTAAGGAAATGCCTAAGCGCTCTATTTTTCTAAATATGGGAAGAGGGGACTTAGTTTCAACGGAAGTGATTCTAAATGCGGTGCGTCAAAAAGAAATTTCGCACGCTGTGCTTGATGTCTTTGAGGAGGAACCCTTACCTGAAGACCACCCGCTGTGGCGGGAAGAAAATGTAACGGTAACACCGCACTTATCAGGCATCTCTCCTCAGTATGTTCCGAGAGGGTTTGATCTCTTTGAAAAGAATCTTTCTGTCTTTATAAGTGGAGAAGGGGAATTAAGAAATATTATTGATCCAAAACGGGGGTATTAAGGATGAGGATTTACACACGTTCAGGTGATAAAGGGAAAACTTCTTTAATATATGGTCAACGCGTAGCTAAAAATGATATCCGAGTAGAAGCTTATGGCACATGTGATGAAGCGAACTCAATGATCGGCCTTGCTCTCAGCCACTTGAATCATGAAGATTGGACGGATAAGGAAGCCTTTATGCTAACCTTTCAGAAAATCCAGACGATCTTGTTTCATGTCGGAGCAGAACTGGCTACACCTAAAGGGAAAGATGTCATGTGGAAACTGAAAAAGGACCATATTGATGAGTTGGAAAAACAAATTGATGAATGGGATCAGTCACTTGAACCTTTGAAGAATTTCATATTACCTTCCGGGCATCAGGCATCTGCTGCTCTTCACCTTGCTCGTACGGTGGTTCGCCGGGCAGAAAGGATAACAGTGGCTTTAGAAGACGAATTGGATAACCAGTTAGTCGTGTCCTATTTGAATCGACTGTCAGATTTTCTCTTCGTAGCGGCTCGTTATGTGAATCATCAACTTGGAGGAACAGAGACACCTCTAGATCCCGATGTATGAGAGACCAACTTTTTGAGCGGTGCTTTATATTGACAATTCCTTGATGGAAAGGTTACACTAATTGTAAGGATTCTAATTTAATAATATTATAAATCAAGAATCAGTTTATGAAAGCGAGGTGCATGACCGTGTCAGACCATCGACTCCAAGATGCCATTGATACACTGAAAGGCTCTGGTGTACGAATTACTCCACAGCGTCATGCGGTGCTTGAATACCTGCTGAATTCTATGACTCACCCAACAGCTGATGAAATTTATAAAGCTTTAGAAAGTAAATTTCCGAATATGAGTGTAGCCACGGTTTATAACAATCTCCGTGTATTCAGAGAAATTGGACTCGTACGGGAGCTTACTTACGGTGATTCTTCAAGCCGCTTTGATTGTAATACAAGCGATCACTATCACGCGATTTGCGAATCATGCGGTAAAATCGTTGACTTCCACTATCCAAGTTTGAACGAAGTGGAATCATTAGCTGAACAGGTGACTGGATTTAATGTAAGTCATCATCGCATGGAAGTCTATGGAACGTGCACAGAATGCCAATCGAATAACGCTCACTAAAACTGGAAGCGCTAGGCTTTCAGTTTTTTATTGTTGAACAATAAAAGAAAAGCTCCACTGCATTTGCAGTGGAGCTTTTTGATTGAAGTCGCTTATCCGTTCATTATTGCTGGCCTTGCGTTTCCTTCTGATACCGTTTTTTATTGTATTTCTCATCAAAATCTTTTCCTTCTAAAGACTTGTCCATCGTCAGAGGCTGATCGCAATGCATGCAAGCATCCACGCGTCCTAACATCTTGGTCGGTTTTTCACAGGATGGACAAACGATCTGTATGGTTTTCGTTGAAAGCATTCCGATCCAGAAGTAAACGACTGTACTGAGACCGACGAAACCCACGCCCAATATCATGAATGTAGCCATTGCCCACATCGTATCTTTGAATAACAACCCGATGTACATTACGCCTATGCCAAGGAAAATCAGCCAGAAAGCAAAGGAACGAATCTTGTTGATTTTGCTACTGTATTTTAACGCCACTCAGGGTCCCTCCTTACTATCTACCACGTAGTATAGCATATTTTCTTTAGGCAAATATAATAGGAAAAAAGGATTTTGCCTAAACATAGCGAATAAACACAAAGAAAGGGAAATTGAATGTGGGGGAAAGAATATGGAAGATCTATTACGCCCGATTTACCAAGAAAAAGCCAGTCAAAGTAATACACTGGGTATTCTTATATTAGAAAAGAAGAAACCGATTAGTCCTGTAACAGATAATTTTGATGTCATTCTATTCATTATTGTCCGGGACGCGGAGGAATTATGGTATGTAAAACATTATGAATTTGAAAATAAATCAGCAGCGATGCATATAGTGGATGAAAAGCTTCTCCAGCATTGGATCGATACAAGTTCATATCGTCGAGCTGTAGAATGGGTCATTAATGGCAACATCATTTTTGAAAGAAATGAGTATCTAACGAACCTGAAGGAACATTTGCGGGAGTTCCCACAACAAACCCGTAACTTAAAGAAGGCGATAGAATTTGCTAAGTTGATTCGTAGCTACAGCGAATCAAAAGATTTGTATGATTCCAAGCAGTATCTAGATTCTTATAGTCGCATGGTTAACTCTCTCCATTATCTAGCTCGGTTATCCATTATCGAAAAAGGGTTCCATCCAGAAGTGACGGTATGGAACCAGGTGAAGCGGATTGAACCTGAAATTTATAAACTTTACCAGGAACTTATTGAAAGTGGTGAACCGACAGAAAAAAGAATACAGCTGATGATCCTAGCTGTTGAACACTCAATTAGTAAAAGGTCCAGAGCGAGTGCACAACATTTACTGCAGCTTATGAGTGAAAGAGAAGAGCCTTGGTCATTTGGAGAACTGAAAGTGCATCCTGAAATTCAAGAATACATCTTGGACTTATCCTCAATGATTGAATATCTTGTAGATCATGATGTCATTGAAGTTGTACCTCAAGATACAAAAGGACCGCAAATATTCCATAGACGATACAAGCCTGTCGACAAATATGTAGATCAGTGAAAAGACCCCTCTTCTGAGTTTGAAACAGGAGAGGGGACCTTTTTTATAAAAAGTTATTGACGGGATAATTCACACCGTGCTATATTAATAAGCGTCGCATTAAGAGAGCGGCAACGAGCTAAACAAAAACATGAAAAAAGTTGTTGACACAAAACAACTGACATGATAAATTATTACTTGTCGCATTAAAAGAGCGGCAAGCCGCGAACGGCTCACAGAAAAATAAATCGCAAAAAAGTTGTTGACACAAACAACTGAACGCGATATACTGATTGAGTCGCTGTTTTTAAGCGGAAGACGAAACATTTGATCTTTGAAAACTGAACGAATCAACCAGTACGTCAAAACATTTCTTCTTTATAGAAGAGATTTGAAACAAGCACATTCGGTGTGCAAATGAGCAAGTCAAACTTAACTTTTATGGAGAGTTTGATCCTGGCTCAGGACGAACGCTGGCGGCGTGCCTAATACATGCAAGTCGAGCGCGGGAAGCGAGTGGATCCCTTCGGGGTGAAGCTCGTGGAACGAGCGGCGGACGGGTGAGTAACACGTGGGCAACCTGCCTGTAAGATCGGAATAACCCCGGGAAACCGGGGCTAATGCCGGGTAATACTTTCTTTCGCATGAAGGAAAGTTGAAAGATGGCTTCTTGCTATCACTTACAGATGGGCCCGCGGCGCATTAGCTAGTTGGTGAGGTAACGGCTCACCAAGGCGACGATGCGTAGCCGACCTGAGAGGGTGATCGGCCACACTGGGACTGAGACACGGCCCAGACTCCTACGGGAGGCAGCAGTAGGGAATCTTCCGCAATGGACGAAAGTCTGACGGAGCAACGCCGCGTGAACGATGAAGGTCTTCGGATCGTAAAGTTCTGTTGTTAGGGAAGAACAAGTACCGTGCGAATAGAGCGGTACCTTGACGGTACCTAACGAGGAAGCCCCGGCTAACTACGTGCCAGCAGCCGCGGTAATACGTAGGGGGCAAGCGTTGTCCGGAATTATTGGGCGTAAAGCGCGCGCAGGCGGTTCCTTAAGTCTGATGTGAAAGCCCACGGCTCAACCGTGGAGGGTCATTGGAAACTGGGGAACTTGAGGACAGAAGAGGAGAGTGGAATTCCACGTGTAGCGGTGAAATGCGTAGATATGTGGAGGAACACCAGTGGCGAAGGCGACTCTCTGGTCTGTTTCTGACGCTGAGGTGCGAAAGCGTGGGTAGCAAACAGGATTAGATACCCTAGGTAGTCCACGCCGTAAACGATGAGTGCTAGGTGTTAGGGGGCTTCCACCCCTTAGTGCTGAAGTTAACGCATTAAGCACTCCGCCTGGGGAGTACGGCCGCAAGGCTGAAACTCAAAGGAATTGACGGGGGCCCGCACAAGCGGTGGAGCATGTGGTTTAATTCGAAGCAACGCGAAGAACCTTACCAGGTCTTGACATCCTTGGACAACCCTAGAGATAGGGCTTTCCCTTCGGGGACCAAGTGACAGGTGGTGCATGGTTGTCGTCAGCTCGTGTCGTGAGATGTTGGGTTAAGTCCCGCAACGAGCGCAACCCCTAATCTTAGTTGCCAGCATTTAGTTGGGCACTCTAAGGTGACTGCCGGTGACAAACCGGAGGAAGGCGGGGATGACGTCAAATCATCATGCCCCTTATGACCTGGGCTACACACGTGCTACAATGGATGGTACAAAGGGCAGCGAAGCCGCGAGGTGTAGCAAATCCCATAAAACCATTCTCAGTTCGGATTGCAGGCTGCAACTCGCCTGCATGAAGCCGGAATCGCTAGTAATCGCGGATCAGCATGCCGCGGTGAATACGTTCCCGGGCCTTGTACACACCGCCCGTCACACCACGAGAGTTGGCAACACCCGAAGTCGGTGAGGTAACCTTTTTGGAGCCAGCCGCCGAAGGTGGGGCCAATGATTGGGGTGAAGTCGTAACAAGGTAGCCGTATCGGAAGGTGCGGCTGGATCACCTCCTTTCTAAGGATATAACGGAAACGTACTGTGTTGGTTGTTCAGTTTTGAGAGATCAAACGATCTTTCAACTTGTGAACCTTGAAAACTGGATAAGGAATCATTGTTTCATCTAACGATGAGGCAATTGATGACAAGACATCTAATTGAAATTGTAAACGTCTTTTCACGAAGATAGTTAAGTGAATAAGGGCGCACGGTGGATGCCTTGGTACTAGGAGCCGATGAAGGACGGGACTAACACCGATATGCTCCGGCGAGCCGTAAGTAGGCTTTGACCCGGAGATTTCCGAATGGGGAAACCCACTGTTCGTAATGGAACAGTATCCTATACTGAATACATAGGTATAGGCAGGCACACCCGGGGAACTGAAACATCTAAGTACCCGGAGGAAGAGAAAGCAAACGCGATTTCCCAAGTAGCGGCGAGCGAAACGGAATCAGCCCAAACCAGAAAGCTTGCTTTCTGGGGTTGTAGGACACTCCATTGGAGTTACCAAAGAGGAAGATAGGCGAATCGATCTGGAAAGGTCAGCCAGAGCAGGTAACAGCCCTGTAGTCG